>NZ_RZRX01000556.1:0-1320 GCF_003997405.1 Mesorhizobium sp. M2A.F.Ca.ET.042.01.1.1 | reverse complement strand
CCGCGAAACGGCCAATAGAGGCTAACCATCCGGCCTTCTATGTCGCCGATGAGCGCGTCGAGGCCGTCCGCGATACGTGCCGACATGGCGGCGCGCGCATCGGCTGAGACGGCAAGCCGCGCATTGATGAGCCGCTCGCGTTCGGCTTTGCGCCAACGCCTGATATCCGTCCAATCGGACAGCGGCTCCCGGTATTCCGGATCGAGTTCATGCATGAAGCAGGGCGGTGATCCGTATTGGGCCGGCCCTTCGTCGTCGCGATTGTCAGCCATGATAGGCTCCTGTCATGGGGTCTCACGCTATACCTGCGGCAGCACGCGCTACATATGCATTCACGACGCCGCGCGACGACTCTGGGGCATGTTTCAGAGCCGGCAAGATGTTGTTGCAGCGCACAAAATACCTACATTCCATGTGGTAGTTTTACGCCGCGAGGTGGATGAAATGAACGAAGCCAGGCATCATGTCGTGGTCGTCGGCGCCGGATTCGGCGGGCTCGAACTCACCCGCGCGCTGGCTGGTGCGCCGGTGCGCATCACCATGATCGACAAGCGCAATCACCACCTGTTCCAGCCGCTGCTCTATCAGGTGGCGACGACGTCGCTGGCGACCTCGGAGGTTGCCTGGCCGATCCGTCATCTCTTACACAGGCGCAAGGACGTGACGACGCTTCTCGGCACTGTCACCGGCGTCGACCGCGCCGGCAAGCGCGTGCTGCTCCAAGACGGCAGCTCCGTTCCCTACGACACGCTGGTGCTCGCCACCGGTGCGCGCCATGCCTATTTCGGCCACGACGAATGGGAGCCCTTCGCGCCGGGGCTGAAGACGCTCGAGGATGCCACCACGATCCGGCGTCGCATCCTGCTCGCCTTCGAGCAGGCCGAACGCGAAACCGATCCCACCAGGCGCCAGGCGTTGCTGACGTTTGTCATCGTCGGCGGCGGCCCGACGGGCGTCGAGCTCGCCGGCACCATTGTCGAACTCGCGCACGACACGCTACGCGGCGAGTTCCGCAACATAGACACACGCCAGGCGCGCGTCGTGCTGATCGAGGCCGGCGACCGCATCCTGGCCAATTTCGCACCGCAGCTTTCCGACTACGCCCGCAGGGCGCTTGAACGGCTCGGCGTCACCGTCGAGCTCGGCCGCCCCGTCACCCAACTCGACGCCGACGGCGTCGTCTTTGGCGACAAGCAGCTGCCGGCAAGGACGATCATCTGGGCGGCCGGCGTTGCCGCCTCGCCCGCGGCCGAATGGCTGGGCGCTTCCGCCGACCGGGCGGGCAGGGTGCTGGTCGAACCCGACCTCACCGTGCCGGGC
>NZ_RZRX01000555.1:0-1323 GCF_003997405.1 Mesorhizobium sp. M2A.F.Ca.ET.042.01.1.1 | reverse complement strand
GCCGCTGGTCGCGGCCTTCGAGGCGACGCCGCGGCGCGGTGTCCTGGCGGCCCAGTTCCATTCGATCGGCAGCATGCCGTCCGACCAGGCGATCGAATGCGGCGAGGCGATCGAGGGCGCCGATCTGCAGGCCGCGGCGATCACCGCGGCCTGCAGATCGGCGCGCTCCACATCGAGCCGGGCAACCGCGTGCTCGAGATCGGCAGCGGCTCGGGCTACACGGCAGCGGTCATGTCGCGGCTTGCCGCGCGCGTCATCACCATCGACCGCTACAAGACGCTCACCGAGCAGGCAAAGCAGCGCTTCGACGCGCTCGCCATCAGCAACATCATCGTCCGCCAGGCCGACGGTTCCAACGGCCTGCCCAATGAAGGGCCGTTCGACCGCATCGTCGCCTGGGCGGCCTTCGACAGCCTGCCGCGCTTCCTGCTCGACCAATTGTCGAGCGGCGGCATCGTCATCGCGCCGATCGGCCCGGAGGAGGGCGAGCAGGTGCTGGCCAAGCTCACCAAGGTCGGCAGCCGCTTCGAGCGCGAGGACATCGGCATGGTCAGGCTGCAGCCGATCTTGCGCAGCGTCGCGGCGGTGATTTAGCGGGCTTTGGAGCTTCCGCCAAAATTTCCTCCAATGTTTTAAGAAAATTTTCGTCGGATTCTAAGGGGTTAACCCGGCAGTAACATTAACGCGCTTTAATCAGGGCCAGTTTGTACCGGGTCTGTGCGGGTTAGTGCGATGCAATTCAATCACTTGAAAGCAAACAGACGCAATCTGGCGCGCGGTTGCGCTGTGCTGATGATTGCCGGCGCGGCGGCCGGGTGCAGTTCCCAGTCGATGCGCTTCAACGGTGTCGATGATGTCTTCACATCCTCCACCAACAATCAGCGCGCCATCATCAACAAGCAGAATGTCGACCAGCCCTATCCGGGCGACACTGTCGCGCCTGCGCCGGTCGATGGCACGCACACCCAGTCGGTGAGCCGCTCCAGCCTCGAGCCGGTCACGACCCAGCAATTGCCGCCGCCCTCGGCGCCGGCTACGGCAAAGACGATGCGTACCGCTTCGGCTCCCGCTCTCGCACCGGCGCTTGCGCCGGCACCGCATCTCGACAGGACGGCCACCGGCACGGTCACGCCGGCAAAACCGTTCAAGACCGCCGAGCCCGACGCGGTCCGCAACGCCAGTGCTGCGCCGCATGCGACCGAAATCGTTGTCCGGGACGGCGAGACGCTTTCAGGCCTGGCTGCGCATTACCACGTGCCGGCCGATGCTATCGCCAAGGTCAACGGGATCGATCCGAAGAAGGGCATCCGGTCCGGCCAGAAG
>NZ_RZRX01000554.1:0-1324 GCF_003997405.1 Mesorhizobium sp. M2A.F.Ca.ET.042.01.1.1 | reverse complement strand
GTTGACCCTCGCGGCTGCACTGCTGTTTGCGTCTCTGATGGTCGTCTGGAGTCGCGCGTCGCCCGCCGCTACGGCCGGCCAAGCGGCAAGTGGGCTTACTCCCTCCAACACGCGGAAATCGAGATACTTACTGATCAGCAAAATGCAGCCGGTCTGTACCAACAGCAGTGCGGGTACCGCAGGAAGAGTTCCAACGTAACAGGCAAGCTCGTCCAAGCCACGACGATGAGAGCCGCCAACACCGTCGCGAGGGCGCGCGGGACCGCTTCGCGAGGTCCATTCCGGTCGAGCACGTTCGCGAAGCTTTCGCAGATCAAACACAAGGCAACATCCGGAAAGAATCCAATCTGGGCAAGGCAGGCAATATTCCAACCGTTTCCCGGCCCCCTCCGATCAACTAAGCGAATGAATGTTTCAGCGGCAAACATCAAGGGAGTAGCTCATGCGGGTAGCCGTCGTGTGGAACCATGATCATACGGGCGTGATCAACCGGTTCGGTCAGTCTTGTCCGGAGCAATACGATCGTGAGACGATCGAAAGCGTGCTGATGGCACTGCAACGGGCCGGTCACGAGACGCTGCTGTGTGAAGGCGACAAAGGACTGCTTGCTACGCTCGAGCGGTTCATGCCGCCCGATCCGCAATCACGCCCCTCCGGAATGGTCTTCGACTGGGCGGAGGGAATTCAGGGCGAGTGCCGTTACACCCACCTGCCGGCCATGCTCGAGATGGCCGGCGTTCCGTACACCGGATCGAATCCACTCGGACACGCGCTAGCGAACGACAAGGTTATCACCAAGACGCTCATCCGCGATAACGGCGTGCCGACGCCGAATTTTCTCGTGATGCGTCGCGGGACCGAGAGTACCGGTGACCTGCGATTCCCGGTAGTAGTAAAGCCGCGTCGGGAAGACAGCAGCCAAGGATTGCAACTCGTGCATGAACCTGCCCAGTTGAAGCAGGCCGTGGAGGTGATCGTCACGCGGTATGCGCAGGATGCGCTCGTGGAAGAATACATCGAGGGGCGGGAAATTTGCGTTGCGCTGCTCGGAAACGGAGAGCCCGAGGTTTTGCCACTGGTGGAGCAGGACTTCGGGGACCGCGAAACGCGTCTTATGACTTGGGACGCGAAGTACGTCACGAGGCCGCCGAAGATTTGCCCGGCCCAGATCGGGAGCAGGCTTGCGACGGTGCTTCGGGATATCTCGGTTGCGACCTTTCGTACCTGCCTGTGCCGGGACTACGCCCGCGTCGATCTCCGGATCGACGGCTCTGGCCAACCATTTGTCCTGGAGATCAACGCCAATCCGGGACTCAGCATGCAC
>NZ_RZRX01000553.1:0-1324 GCF_003997405.1 Mesorhizobium sp. M2A.F.Ca.ET.042.01.1.1 | reverse complement strand
CCGTTGAACGACCCGCCGTTGAAGTTGCCATTGCCGGCGCCGATGTTGCTGTTGCCGTCATATTCGCCGGTGTTGCCGTTGCCGTTGAAGGCGCCGATGTTGCCGTTGCCGCTCGTCGCCGAGGTGTTGTTGTTGCCGTTGAACGCGCCCACATTGCCGGTACCGTTGTTGAAGGCGCCGACATTGCCGGTGCCGCTGTTCTTGTAGCCGAGATTGCCGCCGAAGTTGCCGAGCGGATTCATGCCCCTGACGTCCGAGCCGATGGCCTGGCCGTATTTGCCGACCGCCGCCTGGACAGCCGACATGCCGAAGGCCTGGCTGCCTGTCGTGGTGTCGGCCTTCGCCGCGGTTGCACTCAACAACCCCAGGCATAGCGCCGGTATGACGTAGCGTTTCATCTGCGAGCTCCTTCCATGGCTAAGCTTGAAATTGGGTTTTCGAAATTGGCCCCTGTTTCGAAAAGGATCGTTCGTCGAAAAGGACTGGGACCGCCGGCGACATGTCGCGATAGCCTTGCGCGGGGGACGGGCGCGTGGCTCGGCGGTCCCAGAGCCATCAGCGTCTTTCCAAACTGAAGCTTGGCGACGCTGGCGGTTGGACGGCGCTAGCGGTTGGCGTTGCCGTTTCCGTTGCCGTTGCCGGCGCCCCAGTTGCCGTTGCCGTTGGCATTGCCGTTTCCGAAGCCCCAGTTCCCGTTGCCGTTCACGTTGCCGTTGCCGAGGCCGAAATTGCCATTGCCGTTGCCATTGCCGTTCGCGACGCCGGCATTCAGGTTGCCGTTATAGTTGCCGTTGAAGGCGCCCATATTGGCGTTGCCGTTCCCGTTGCCGTTGCCGAAGCCGAAATTGCCGTTGCCGTTGAAGTTGCCGTTGAAGGCGCCGGTATTGGCGTTGCCGTTGCCGTTGCCGTTGCCGACGCCGACATTGCCATTGCCGTTGCCATTGCCGCTGCCGATCGAAAGCGCGGATGCCGTACCGGTCAGAGCCGACAGTACGGCCGCGGCCAGGATGATCTTTCTCATGACGTTCTCCTTCGTTTGCGTTGAGCTTCCCGGGCAGTTCAAGATGACCGGGAGGACGCTTGAAGGATGCACGCAGAAATAGCGGCGATACATTCGGGCTGATCAGCGGAGGCTGTCGGTTTTTCTGCTGATCCCCATGTCAGGAAAAGTTGAAGCAATCAGGAAAAAACTGACAGGCATAAAGGCATCTGGCGGGTGTATACTGCGTGGACATTCATGCCTTTTCTCGCCGACCCGCGGGTGGCTTGCGATCCTCGCGACGGCAATGGGAAGAGAAAGGTTGATGTGGGCGGGTATGACCAC
>NZ_RZRX01000552.1:0-1329 GCF_003997405.1 Mesorhizobium sp. M2A.F.Ca.ET.042.01.1.1 | reverse complement strand
AAGTACGTGTTGGGGTGGACGGCCCCCGACGGCATCACAATGTGCCAGAATGAGGTCGTTGCAGATCTCATCAAGGGAGACCGTCCGTGGATAAACTTATTCGCATTGGCATGGATACGTCAAAGAGCGTTTTCCAGCTACATGGGGTGAATGAAGCCGAACAACCGGTGTTGCGCAAGAAGCTACGGCGCAATCAGGTGCTCACCTTCTTTGCCGGGCTTGCGCCGCTGAAGGTTGGCATGGAGGCCTGTGGCGCGGCGCATTACTGGGCGCGGGAGTTGCGCGCGTTGGGCCATGAGGTGCTGCTGATGCCGGCGCAGCACGTGAAGCCCTATGTCCAGCGCTCCAAATCGGATGCGGCCGATGCCGATGCGACTTGTGAAGCGATGAACCGGCCCCGCATGCGTTTCGTTGCCGTCAAGAGCGCCGATCAGCAGGCAGCGCAGATGCTGGCGAAGCTGCGAGCGCAGTTCATCGACCGGCGCACGCAGCTCTCCAATTCGATCCGCGGCTTTGCGGCGGAGTTCGGTCTGATCGCACCCAAGGGACTTTCCCGGCTTGGTGATCTTTTGGCCGACATTCGCGCCGACGCGACGATCCCGGATATGGCCAGGGACATGTTCGAGACGCTGGCGCGCGATTATGCCCACATCAGTGCCGAGGTTGCCGTGCTCGATGAGAAGCTGCTTGCGTTTCATAGGCAAAACGAAGTCAGCCGGCGGCTGGCCGCCATACCGGCAGTCGGTCCCGTTGGAGCGACGTTGCTGGCCATCAAGGTTACGGATGCGCATGGCTTCAAGTCGGGGCGCGATTTTGCCGCCTGGCTAGGACTGACGCCGAAGAACCATTCGACAGCAGGCAAAAACAGGCTTGGGGTGATCACCCGCGCCGGCGACGAGATGCTGCGAAGCGTGCTGGTGGCGGGCGCCACCGCTCTCATCCAACACATGCGGCGAGGCAGCAAGAGGGTCTGGCCTTGGTTACAGGCTCTGATCGCGCGCAAAGCTCCCAAGCTTGCGGCGGTGGCGCTGGCCAACAAGCTGGCCCGCATCGCCTGGAAGCTGATGGTCAGCGGCGAGCAATACCGCCCCATCGGCGCTACTTATCCAGCGCCTGTGCTGCCGTGAGAGCATTAAGAGTTCGGCGTCGAGCGCACGTTCGACACTGAAGGCCGGAACTTGCAAGTAGAGGAGAAGATGGTGTGACCGGTCGAACCGGGACGAGCGAGACACTCCGAGGTGCTCACCGGCAGTCAATGTCGCGTACGTGTTTGGAACTCGCTATCCGTGAAGCCCATCTAGGCCAGCGCTCACAAATCCGCGCGCAAAA
>NZ_RZRX01000551.1:0-1341 GCF_003997405.1 Mesorhizobium sp. M2A.F.Ca.ET.042.01.1.1 | reverse complement strand
ACTCCGTTCTCGGAATGGACGCAAACGGTTAGAGAAGAGGCGACATAGGTCAGCACTTTGGTGGGTAGCCCTATGCCTAGATTGACCGTGTCGCCGTCATGGAGTTCGAGCGCGGCACGGCGCAGCATGATTTCACGCGCGTCGGACGACATCATACGCCTCGCTGATAACGGGGAGACCGACGACCTTGTGAACGAAAGGGCCGGGTGTGTGAATTTCCTCGGGTGCAAACTTGCCGAGCGCGACGATTTCTTCCGCTTCGACAACGGTCGTGTCGGCGGCCATCGCCATGAGCGGCGAAAAATTGCGCGCCGTCGCGGCATATTTCAAGTTGCCGAAAGTGTCCGCCTGGGCGGCATGGATTAGGGCATAGTCGGCCTTGAGCGCAGTTTCGAGCAGCGCAGTCCGCCCGCCCACGTCAATCGCTGTCTTGCCGTTCTGCAGCATTGTGCCGACCCCTATGTCGGTTACGATCCCAAGCAGGCCGGCACCGGCGGCGCGGATGCGTTCGGCCAGAATGCCCTGAGAGTTGAACTCGACCTTCAGCCGGCCTTCATTCATCTGCTCGACCGCCCTGGCGTTCAGGCCAATGTGCGATGCGATCAGCTTCTCTACGAGGCCGGCCTTCAACAGAAGGTCGACACCCATCCCGATCTCGTTTGCATCGTTCTTGATAAGCGTAAGGTTCTTCGGTGCCTGACGCACCAATTCCTCGAGAAGGGTGAAAGGTGTTCCTGGCACTCCGAAACCGCCGATCATAACAGTCATTCCATCGCGAATTCCCGCGATCGCCTCTTCGACTTCCGTCAGTTTGTTACGCACCCAATTCTCCCATGCGGGCTGTTTCCAGCCAATGGTTCATGGTCACGACTCCGTTCCGCGGCACAATTATGGATTGGGAAGACATCATACCGGAGGGGATGGAAGCAAATAGATACCGTGAACGGAGGATATAAGTTTCGACAATGCTGGTCGGCGGCGGAAACCCTCGATTGTGATTATGCGGTGGTTCCCTCTCGACGTAATAGTCAAAACTGACCATAACTGCGACTGACAGGTCTCAAGTAACTGCGAGAGCTGGACGCGGTACGCCATCGTTTTCCCGCTCAATGTCACGTGCCGTACCGATCGGTCACTCAAAGCGCCATCGATTTTGTTCCAGCGGCCTCAACCGCATCGCTCAGCATGCGCTTGGCGCGCTGGGGATCGGACCATGCCGCCTGCGCATCTGGAGAGAGTGTGTGCAAAGGATCCGGGTATGTGAACAGTTGGTCTGGTCGGACAGATGGGGCCCGGTACACCGCAATCCCTGTCTGACGGTCATAATGCTCGAAGCTATGG
>NZ_RZRX01000550.1:0-1351 GCF_003997405.1 Mesorhizobium sp. M2A.F.Ca.ET.042.01.1.1 | reverse complement strand
CACTCTTGGAGGGCAGCGCCACTGATACGGGAGAACGCAAGGGTGGGTAGGCGCAAAGCCGGAGACACGGAAAACCGCGCTTCCGGCGTCGCGAGCTTCAGGCGGCGCGGTCGAGCAACTTCTTGGCCTTGCCCTCCAGTTCGAGCCGCGCATCCTGGTTGGTCTTTTCGCGGGCGATGGCGGTGATGCCGGCGACGAAATCGAAGATCGACTCCGGCGGTCTGCCTTCCTCGGCCAGCACGGTCTCGATGATCTTGCCTGTCTCAGCTTTGGAAAACCCGCGCTTGCGCAGGAATTCAGTGCGGTCCTCGTCAGATTTCGCGACGATCCGTTCGCGTGCGGCCTTGATGCCGTTGATGAACGGCACGGGCGACGAGTTCGCGAAGTTCAACAGCGCCGGTGCGGCCTCGTGGGTAAAGCGCGAGGCGGCATACTTGCTGTGGCGAATGGTGGTCTCTTCGAAATCCTCGACGCCCCAAAGATTGCGATTCTGGCAGACCGCGCGGAGATAGAAGCTTGCCATGCCGAGCGTTTTGGCGCCGACTTCGGAATTCCAGCAGTAGAAACCGCGGAAATAGAGGTCGGGCGAGCCGTCGGGGAGCCGACCAGCCTCGATGGGGTTGAGATCGTCGACGAGGAAGAGGAACACGTCGCGATCGGACGCATAGAGCGTCGTCGTGTCCTTCGTAATGTCGACGCGGGGATTGTAGACACCCGTCGACCAATCGAGGACGCCGGGTACCTTCCATCTCGTATCGCTTGTGCCATTGCCGGCGATCCGCTGCACCGCCTCGACCAACTCGTGGTCGTAGATCCTGCCGTAGTCAGGGCCGGTGACGGCGCGCAGCTCGATACGGCCGTTGTCGGTCTCGAGCGTTTTGATCTGCTCGGCCCTGTGCGAGGTCAGGCCGTACTGCAGATTGATGCCGGCGAGCGCCGCTGGAAGCTGGCGCAGATAGGCGGCGGGAGCGCCGATCTGGCTCGCGAGCTGACCGAAGCTCCAATGCGTCGGCGCGACGGGCGTATCCGAGCCCGGCAGAATGAGAGACAACCGCTCAGGGTCGGTGCGGCTTGCCTCGACGTGGATGAGCGCGGTTTCCACCACGCGCGTCCGGCTGCGCTCCGACCGGCTGCGCACCGAATCCGCCAGCTCCGACAGCGAGAGGTAGCGTTCGTCATCGGGGCGCGAGAACCACTCTGAGGAAACGCGGCCGATCCGCTCGCCGCGGCTCATATCCACCTTGTATCCGCCGTTTACGTCGCGATGGGCGTCAAGAACCTGCATGTTCATGGGACCAAACTCCATGACGGGCGCCGAGAGCCTCTCTCTCGACACTTAACCCGTCACGGA
>NZ_RZRX01000054.1:0-28544 GCF_003997405.1 Mesorhizobium sp. M2A.F.Ca.ET.042.01.1.1 | reverse complement strand
CTTTAAGTACGTTCCGCTCCGGCTCTCGGAAGCCACCATTTTCGGCTCGGGCTGACCTGAAGCTCAACCAGCCGAGCCGTCCAAACAAAAAGGCGGCACCTAAGCGCCGCCTTTTCTTTTTCGACATCGAGCTTGTTAAGCCGCCGGCTGCGCTTCGATGGTGCGCAGCGCCTGCATCTGACGCTTGGCGGCGGCCTTGACCGCGTCCTGCACCTTCTCGAAGGCGCGCACCTCGATCTGGCGCACGCGCTCGCGGCTGATGTCGAACTCGGCCGAAAGCTCTTCCAGGGTCAGCGGCTCTTCGGCGAGGCGGCGCGCCTCGAAGATGCGCCGCTCGCGGTCGTTGAGCACCGACAGAGCGCCCGACAGCATGGCGCGCCGGCTTTCCAGCTCGTCCTGCTCGATCAGCATCTCTTCCTGGCTTTCGTGGTCGTCGACCAGCCAGTCCTGCCATTCGCCGGACTCGCCCTCGCTTGCCCGGATCGGGGCGTTGAGCGAAGCGTCGCCCGACAGGCGGCGGTTCATCGACACCACTTCCGCCTCGGAAACGTTGAGGCGGGTGGCGATCTCGGCGATCTGGTCGGGCTTCAGGTCGCCATCATCGAGCGCCTGGATCTTGCCCTTCACCTTGCGCAGATTGAAGAACAGACGCTTCTGATTGGCGGTGGTGCCCATCTTGACCAGGCTCCACGAGCGAAGGATGTATTCCTGGATCGAGGCCTTGATCCACCACATGGCATAGGTGGCGAGCCGGAAACCACGCTCCGGTTCGAATTTCTTCACGGCCTGCATGAGGCCGACATTGCCTTCCGAGATCACCTCGCCGATCGGCAGGCCGTAGCCGCGATAGCCCATGGCGATCTTGGCGACGAGCCGCAAATGGCTGGTGACGAGCTTGTGGGCAGCCGTGGTGTCCTGATGCTCGGCGTAGCGTTTCGCGAGCATGTACTCTTCCTGCGGCTGAAGCATCGGAAAGCGACGGATTTCTTCCAGGTAACGGGCGAGACCGCCTTCACCGGAAACAATACTGGGTAATGATTGGGCCATGATAGCGCCCCCTCTCTCTTTGGAGTGGATGCCCCCGAAAACGCGGCGGGCACACGCCACGGATGCCAAAGGCTCATCCGCGACAACCTCTATATATAGGAACAAAACCAGAAAAGACAGGCATTTGTTCAACGCTAAACAGTCTGTCACGCTGAAGTGAACAACGCCGGTCAGGTTTTTGATGGCTGGTTTACAGCTTGCTCATGGCGGGTCGGTTCAAAGTTTTCGGAAGTCGCCGACGAGTTCCTCCATGTCTCCCGGTATCGGCGCTTCGAACCTCATCGTTACATGGGTGGTCGGATGCTCGAATTCAAGGAGCCAGGCGTGCAAGGCCTGCCGTGGAAAGGCTTTGACCTTGGTCCTCAAGGGTTCCGGCAGCCGGTTGGCCTTGGTGCGGAAGGCCTGGCCGTAATCCGGATCGCCGACAACCGGATGGCCGATATGGGCCATGTGGACGCGGATCTGGTGGGTGCGGCCGGTCTCCAGCCGGCATTCGACGAGGCTCGCGGTGGCGAAAGCCTGCTGATCCTCGCCGAAGCGCTCGACGACGCTGAAATGGGTGACGGCATGGCGAGCATCGTCGCGGCCCTCGGGAACGACCGCGCGGCGCACGCGGTCGGCGGCTCGGCCGAGATGGGCGTCGATCGTGCCGGTCGGCCGCTGCGGAATACCCCAGACCAGCGCCAGATAGGCGCGCTCGAGATCGCCGGTGCGGCCGTGGTCGGCAAAGGCTTCCGACAGGGCCTTATGCGCCCGGTCGGTCTTGGCCACCACCATGACACCGCTGGTTTCCTTGTCCAGCCGGTGGACGATGCCAGGCCGCTTGACGCCGCCGATGCCGGACAGGCTGTCGCCGCAATGATGGATCAGCGCATTGACCAGCGTGCCGGTCCAGTTGCCGGCGCCGGGATGCACGACCAGCCCCGCCGGCTTGTTGATGACGATCAGTTCGTCGTCCTCGTAGAGGATGTCGAGGGGAATGTCCTCGCCTTGCGGCTCGGCCGGCTCGGGCGCGGGCACCAGAATCTCGATCCGTTCACCGGCGATCAGCTTGCGTTTGGTTTCCAGCACCGGCTTGCCGGCGATGGAGACGGCGCCCTGTTTGATCAGCGCCTGCACGCGGCTGCGCGAAAGCTCCGGCCCGAGCCTGGCGGCAAGCCACTGGTCGAGGCGCTGGCCGGCGGCGTCGGCGCCGGCTTCCAGCGCGACAGCTTCGCCGGATTCCTCGTCCGCCAATTCGTCCTCTATCAATATCGGGGTCTCTTCGTTATGAGCGCTCATCGAAACCCGTTGCGGATTGTTTAGCCATGGCCCGGCCGATCGCCGAAGAAGACGAGGAAAAGCCGCTCGACCCCGCGGCCGAGAATGTGCGCCGCAAGCTCGTCCGCTTCATGATCGTCAATCTCGGCCTTCTGTTCCTTGCCCTTATGGTGGTGATCGGCGCGCTTGTCTACAAAGCCCGCAACGCGCCGGTGGCCGGACCGGCGCCTGCCGGCGATGTCCAGGTTCCGGCCGGCGCGCCGCTCTCTGGCGACATCGTGCTCCCTGTCGGCGCCAAGGTGGTCAGCCAGTCGCTCTCGGGCAACCGCCTGTCGATCGACGCCGAGCTTGCCGACGGCAGCCGGTCGATCTTCGTCTACGACATCGCCGAGCGCCGCATCATCGGCCAGTTCGCGATTCGCAACAAATGAGCGGCTTTGCCGAATGCCGCAGCGTCGCGACCGTCGCGCTCGTCGTCGGCAATTACGACGAGGCGGTTCGCTGGTATGTCGAGCGGCTCGGCTTCGTGCTCATCGAGGATGTCGACCTTGGCGGCGGCAAGCGCTGGGTCACCGTCGCGCCGGCCAAGGGCCATGGCGCGCGGCTGCTCCTGGCGGAAGCTTCCGGCGAGGAGCAGGCCAGCCGCATCGGCAACCAGACGGGCGGCCGGGTCTTTCTCTTTCTCGAAACCGACGATTTTTCCCGCGACCACCAGGCGATGCTGGCGAAGGGCGTCGAGTTCCGCGAGGCGCCGCGCCACGAAGCCTATGGCACGGTGGCTGTGTTTTCCGATCTCTACGGCAATCTCTGGGACCTGATCGAGCCGAAACGGCAGTCCTGACACAGCCAATCCGTAAAGTGGTTCGGGTGCCAGAAACCCCAGTTGCTTTTTCGCGGCCGCCAGCCTATGTAGCCGGTTCTTGAGCGCGCCCATCGTCTAGCGGTCAGGACACCGCCCTCTCACGGCGGGAACAGGGGTTCGATTCCCCTTGGGCGTACCAAGCTTCCGAAAACCCGACTTTCGAAAAGACTCCAACAGGCTGGTCATTCCGCGGCCAGGGAGACGGTGGCGGCGAGTCCGGCTTCGGTTCTTTCGCGTGATGCCTGTTCCAGCAACCGCGACAGGTGCTGGAGGTGCATCGACTGCGCATCCTCAAGCAATTGCAGAAAGTTGGATGCCTTGCCCCGCGGCAACCGGCGGCGCTTCAGCGCGGCGATGCGCGCCCGCTGGCACTTGATGTGCCGCTCCGCTTGCAGAACGTGCCGTTCCGCCATTTGGATGTCGTCAGCCAGTGCCATCGGCCCTAAACGGTCACTGCGGGCAGAGAGTTCCGTAGGGGTCACCATCGTCAAGCGGAAAATGGCGGAAATCCGCCGTTTCGGACGATTTGGCCAAAGTCGTCCCCACTTTTCGTCCCACACTTTTTTGCGGCTTTAGTGGCACCGATCGGCATGTCCTCGGATCACGTCGCGATTCTTTGCGTGAAAGGGTGCCAAGTTCGATATCTTATCGAGCGCTTTTCGGCGTTTGCCGACGCGCAGCTTTTGGGGTCCGCTTTCGCCGCCGGAATGTCTGAGATCGGGTGGTTAGCGGACCGTCCGGTTGTGGGTGGAAAGCAGGCGCTAAACCACTCCACCAGCCTCTGTAACCAGCGATCGCGCCATCGTATATGCCGTAACTGCACTCAAAACTGGTACAGAGTTAATCCGCGTGTGCAGGTGGTTCGGGTCACCCCAATGCAGCCTCTTTTTTGATCGCTGATCTAAGCTCGTCACCGGCCCGCAGCACAGTTTCAGGACGTCTTTTGATGGAGAACGAGATGCTTCGAGGGGGATGCCGCGGTGGAGCGGTGACGTATCAAATAGCGTTGGAGGATCTGCCGGCGAGTTACGCCTGCCACTGCGAAGATTTTCAGACGTGGAGTGGAAGTGCGTTCGCGCTGCACGCCACGCTACCTGAGTCAGCTGTCTGCTTCGAAGGCGCGGCCACGACCTTCGCTTTGAACGGCGCGGAACGGGCCGCCTCAGAGCATATCGGGTGTGAGGCTTGCATGACCCGCCTTGCCAATCGTAACTCGGCCGTTCCCGGAATGCTGATACTTCGTGCGGGGACGCTCGTCCGGAGTAGGGAGATCGAACCCTACGTGCATATCTGGACTTCTCGCAAACAGCCTCGGATCGCTTTGCCGGCTAACGCTCAGGCGTTTCATCGCACTCCTACACCCGCAGAGTTCCAAGCGGTTGTAGCGACCGCCGCGGAAGGACGGCGGACCTGAGGTGGCGGACGACATCGCGAAGCGCTGCCCGCCCTCCCGAAAAGGATGGTGAAACGGGAAGGATTGTAGGTGCTCTGCGACCGCCCGAGCTTCGGGATTTGATCTGATGTTTGCGACAAGCCGGCAAGCGCATGAATGTGGCTGACACTCAGCCAACAGTGGAGTTCAACTGCTTTTCCATAACAACAAGTTCCAGGTCGGGGCGCAGCGGATGACCGACCGAAGGGTCGTCGTAGGGGAATGCTAGAGTTTCGCCCGTCAGCTCGTATCCACGCCGGCGATGCCAAGCGATCAATGCCTCACGCTGCCGGATCACCTCCATTCGCATCCGTGGCGCCCCAGCCGCCGCGGCCTGTCGCTCGACCTCCTGCTTGATCAACTTTCCGATGCCCGCGGTCTGCTCGTCCGGAGCCACGGCGAGCATCGACGTATGCCACGCGCCATCGTCGTCTATCGCGATGTTGATGCAGCCGGAGATCGCGCCATCCGTCAACCGGCGCAGCAGAAGAATGCGTTCCCGCGCGATGAGCGCACGAACGCCCGCCTCGCCGATGCGCGGTCCATCAAGCAATCCACGCTCGTTGGTCCATCCCTCAACTGCGCCATCGGCCCTGTATGCCCCGTTCACGACTGACGCTATTGCAGCGGCATCGCCCGCCACGGCATCAACGAAACGCAATTTTTCGGCGACATGCGCGACGATGCCGGTCTGGCCCGGCGCGACGTCATCCGCCATGGTGTGGCGATCGGGGAAATCGCCTCCGTTCTGCGCACGGAACGGGATTGGCGCGTCGGTGAACAGCCCGGCGAGTCGCGCGCGCCAGCCCGCCTTGATCGCCTCGACCTCTTCGGCGGTGGAGACATGGCCGGCGCTGTAGACAGCGTGCGTGGGCAGCACATCCATGCCCGGATAGAAGAGCGCGCCGTGGGTCAGCGGAAAGAGCAGCTGCTCAATCGGCGCGTTGATCCCGCGCGGGCCATAGTCCGCCACAGGTCCACCGGCCTGAACATTTACCAGCGCGCGCTTGCCCTTCAGGATGCCGTCCCCGAAGCGAAACTCGTTGGTGCCGTTCTGGTAGCCATAAGCGAAACCAAAGGCATAGACGCGTTCGATCCAGCCCTTCAGGATCGCGGGCACGCCGTACCACCACAGCGGGAACTGCAGGATTACCGCGTCCGTGGCAATGAGTTTGGCCTGTTCGGCGACAACATCCGGCGTCTGGTTGCCGGTCGTATAGGCATGGCCCGATTCCATGATGAACGACAGCCGGTCGGGATTGGTGCGGACGGGAAAGTCGTCGGCGTCGAACACTGCTTTCCACTTCATACCGTAAAGTTCGGATTGCACGATCTCGTGTCCGGCGGCGCCAAGCGTCTCGACAGTAACATCGACCAACTGCCGGGTGAGCGACGTTGGTTCGGGGTGCGCAGATACAATAAGGATATTCTTCTTCATCATGCTTCTCTGGTCTCTATCGTGGAGTGGGGGCGCTTCAGCGCTCGCTGGGATGTACCCAAGCCAGCGGCTTCACCGGATCATCAAGCTCGGTATGGGCCAGCGCGTTGGTGAAGTTGGAGATGAGCTTGGCGGCAAGCCCTATCAGCACTTCGAGCGCCTGACGCTTGGTTAGCCGGCATCGATGAATGCCTCTGACGGCGTCGCCAAGCAGGCCCAGGGCCAAGGGCACATGTTTCTCGACATAACAGGCGGCATCGAAGCGTGCCCGCTCAGTATTGGGATAAAGAAAACTGACGATGATCATCCTTGCCTCCCGCGGGAGGGATTGGTGAAGCTCCCGCGTCGAGGCTTGCAGGATGAAGGCTTTTCAGCCATATTTGAAATCGATTATATTTTATCCGGAAATAAATGTGGTGGATACCAGCCGCATCGACCTCAACCTTCTGGCAACGCTCGAAGTGCTGCTCGCCGAACGGAACGTCACCAAGGCGGCGGCGAAGCTGCATCTCAGCCAGCCGGCAGTCAGTGCGCAACTCGCGCGGCTGCGGGATTTGTTCGACGATCCGTTGCTTCTTCCTGCCCAGCGCGGAATGACCCCGACCGCCAAGGCAACAGAACTTGCCCCGCAATTGCGCGAGGCGTTGGATCGGGTGCGCTCGACACTGCAGTCCCACAGGGACTTCGATCCCGAAACGGCGCAACTCGCTGTGTCGATCGCTTGCTCGGATTATGTCCAGGCAGCCGTTGTGATGCCGCTCGTCTTGGCGCTCCGGCGGATAGCACCAGGCGTGCGCGTGGCGGTTTGGCACCTGTCCCCCGCCCTCATGGAGCAGCAGTTGGCGAACGGCGATATCGATTTGGTGATCGCCACACCCGATCCCGCGATGCCGCATCTACGTGCATGTCATCTTTACGACGAAACATATGTCCTCATCGGCAGGCAAGGCCACCCGGATCTGAAGCCTGGTCTGACGATCGAGAACTATGTCAGGCTGGAACATATCGTCGTCTCACGGCGAGGCGGCAATTTCGAGACACCAGTTGACGACGCCTTGGGAGTTCTCGGTTATCGGCGCAATGTCGTCATGTCAGCGGGCTCGTTCTTGTTCATTCCCGAAATTGTTTCCAGCAGCGATCTTGTCGCTCTCGTACCCAGGCGGCTGTTTCGTGCCCAATCGGAAAGGCTGATGATCATCGATCTGCCCTGGCTGAGCGAGCGGTTCGATATCGGCTTGATCTGGCACGAGCGTTGTCACGGCCATGCCGGGCAGCGCTGGGTTCGCGAATTGATCGGAAAGCTGATGGTCGAGGGCGAAGACGACGCGCCGCGCGCCTAGACTAATCGGGCAGCGACAGGTTTCCGCAATCGCCGAGGCTATCGAGTTCGCCGCTGCTTCACAACCTGGGCCGGTCCGAAGAACGCCCGCACTAGCTCGGCTCCTCGGAAAATCGGGTTGTTGAGCTGAGCCAACGAATCCGGTCCTCAGTTTCCTCAGCGCGGCCCTAGACCGCGAGAAGGGGCCAGAGCGCGTCGACCTAATGGTCCAGGTGAGGCTGCCCGGTGGCTGGATCGCCTCCGCTCGCCGCGAGCGGTCGTGACGACGCAAGGCATTGAAGTCCTGCGCCGCCAGCGCCACGCATCGCGCTTCGGAAACGGAGATCTCCACCTTCAGGAGCGCGCTCCCGACACCGTCGCGATAAAGGCGCGCAGGTCGGCCAGCATCAGTTCCGGCTCTTCCAGCGCGGCGAAATGCCCGCCTCGCGGCATGTCGGTCCAATGCAGGATGTTGTAGGTCTTCTCCGCGAACGAGCGCGGCGGCGGCAAGAACACCGGATCAGGAAAGGCCGCAACGCCGGTCGGCACCTGGATGCGGGTGCCGGCCGGAAGCATCAGCGACTCCTCAATCCGGCTGCCGTAGTAGATCCAGGTTGCAGTCACGAACGATGCCGGCGCAATGTAGAGCATGATGTTGGTGAGGAGTTCCTCCTCGGAAAACTTGCTCCAGATGTCGGGGGCGCCATCGGCGGTAGTCGGAAGATCCGCCCACTTGCCGAACTTTTCGAGTATCCAGCCCGCCGCTCCGACCGGGCTGTCGGCCATCGCGACGCCAAGCGTCTGCGGACGGGTTTCCTGCTCGTGAAAGTAGGCCCTCTCCCAATCGGCAATCGCGGCCCGCTTGGCGGCGAAGGACTTCTCCTCGTCGGTCGTCGGAGCGGCATCCTCCGCGCGCACGGTCATCATGTTAATATGGATGCCGAGCAGAGCGTCCGGTCGATCATGCGCTGCCCAGGCCGCGATGCCGTGGCCCCAATCGCCCCCTTGAACGAAATACCGCGCGTCGCCGAACAGTTGGATCATCAGCCCATGCACGAGCGCAGCAGCCCGCCGCGGGCCGATCGGGCGCGTGATCGGGTTTGAGAACGCGAAGCCAGGAAGCGAGGGGACGACAACATGGTGCCCGTCCGCTGCGAGCGGCTGCAACAGCCGCTCGAACTCGAGATACGAGCCCGGCCAGCCGTGGAGAAGCAGGACGGGCGGCTTGGAGCCGTCGCCTTTCACATGAACGAAGTGGAGGTGCTCGCCTTCCACGTCGGCCGTGAAGTTGGGCAGCGCGTTGAGGCGCCGTTCGACCGCACGCCAGTCGTAGCTGTCCCGCCAATAAGCGGCGAGTCGCTTGAGGTCATCAACCCCGACCCCCGCCGACCAGCCTCCCGCATCCGGCAGCTGGCTCCAGTCATAAGCCTCGACCTTGGCTCTGATCGTGGCGAGCCGTTCGTCAGGGACGTTTATTGTGTAGGGTGAAATCATGATGTTCTCCGCTTAAGCTGGGATGCGGTTCCAGGAAGAGGGTGTCCACGAATCCGATATTGTCGATCGATGTACTGAGAGCCGAAGACTACTCGGCATTACTGCTCGGTACGTCGCCGAGGTTGAAATCGAACCTTCCGCCTGTTGTTATCCAACGAATGGATACCAGAAACCTCGATCTCGGCCTCCTCGTCACGCTCGAAGCCCTACTGGCAGAAGGGAACGTCACGCGTGCCGGCGTGGGATGGTCTGACCCAGCGCGCCGTCGAGCTTCGGCAACCGTTGCATGACGCGCTGGAGGGTGTCCGCAGGGTTGTGGCAGATGGAGTGCCGTCCGACCCAAGGTCTTCGGTCCAGGTTCAGAGCTAGCGGCAACATGTCCCTTCTGGCGTGGTGTCGCGGATTGAATTAGCATTGCATCATGCTGCCCTGGCCGAAGGCGCCAGGGGATGCGTTTCGAACTTGCCCGGCAGAAGAGGCGAGCGGAACGCGGGGAGGAGCCAATGCGGAAGCTGCAGTCGCAAGGCGTTCATCACATCACGCTGGTCGGCGCCGGACGCCAGACCTCGATCGACTTCTGGGAAGGGGTGCTCGGCATGCCCTTCATCTTCGAGCAGCCCAATCTCGACAAGGCGAGCGAGAGCCACCTTTATTTCGACCCGGGCGACGGGCGCCTGATCACGGTCTTCACCGACGAGAGCCGGACCCCGGTCAAGCGGCGGACGCCGACGGATATCGGCTGCGTCCACCACATTGCCTTCTCGGTGTCGCGGGTCACCTTTCTGCAGGCGGTCGGGCGGCTCGACGAGCGCGGCATCAAGCACAGCGGCGTCAAGGACCGCGGCTTCATGGACTCCATCTATTTCGAGGATCCGCTGGGACTGCTGATCGAGCTTGCGTCCTACCGATTCGAGCCGCCGGCCGGCTTCACCCATGCCGAGGTGCTGATGGAAGCGCACAAGATCCGCGTGGCGCGCGGCGACTACAATATCGCCGAACTCCATCTGGCCGATGCCATCCAGGCGCTGGTCGAGCGGTCGCGTGAAACACTGTCGGAAAGCAGGGCGCCGAAAAATCCTTATTAATCAGGTCAGAGGGAGGACCAAGATGGCGAAGACCGCAACGAAGAGCGCAAAGAGACCCGCGGCCAAGGCCGCGCCGAAGGCAGCGGCGAAGACGGCCGCGAAGGTGACGGCAAAAGCCGCACCTAAAGTGACGGCAAAGGCAAAAGCAAAGCCGGCTAAGAAGCCGGCCGTGAAACTCAGCATGCTGAGGCCGAGCGTCAATAACATGACGGTTAGGGTGTTCGCGCGCGCGGCCGGGCTCGATCCCGCAGAGACCGACGCCTGGGGCCATACGCGCTCGCCTGAGTTCCTGGCGCGCAATCCGGCGCATCTGACGCCGATGATCGAGGACAAGAGCCTGCCGCGCGGCGTGCTGTGGGAAAGCTGCGCCATCATGCAGTATCTCGCCAACAAGCACGGGCTGGAGAAGTTCTATCCCAAGGCGCCGGCCAAGCGGGCGATGATCGACAGCGCCATGTTCTATCTGGTCGGCACGCTTTATCCCTATGTTGCGCGCGCGACCTATCCGGCGCTCGGCTTTCCGCAATATGCCGGCGAGGTCGGCCACAGCGACGCCCATCCCGACAAGAAATCGGAAGCGCAGAAGGCGGCGATGGCCGCGATCGCCGAGCCGCTCGAGGTGTTTCACTCTTTCTTCCGCAACGGCAAACCGTTCATCGGCGGCAACAACCCGTCGATCGCCGATATAAGGCTGGGGGCAACGCTCGAATTCCTGGCGGTCGTCGACTATGCGCTGCCCAAATGGGCGAAAGAGTACATGGCGGCGCTGGAGAAGAAGCTCGGCAAGGCTTATGCCGAGCCGGCAGGCGACGTGCGCGGCTACATCGCGCATATGAAATCGCAGGCCAGGGCGTAGCGGTCCCGGCGTTAAGGTTTCGTTTACCTAAGACCTGTCTACTGGTCTCAGTCCTCGCCGCGACCACGGATGTACTGGCGCCATGACGAGGCAAGGGAAAGGTCGGCTCCGTGCCGGCCTTTTGCTTTTCGCGGCCATCGCCGAAATCACGACAGAATGATTGCATCATCGACGGGCGGACCGAAATCCTATTGTCATCCTCGTCATGGGTCGTACGATACCGTCAGGGGCAGAGCGACGGCGACGAGGACCTGCGATGAACACGGCAAGATTTCTGGTGATGGCGGGCGCGCTGTCGGTTGTGCCCTTTCCGTCGGCCGCCACCGCACCGCTCAACGGCATGAACGAGGTCGGCGCCGCTCTGCTCGCCTGCTGGACGCCACCGGCCAATTCCGACAATTCCTCGGTCACGCTCAGCTTCAGCTTCAAGCGCGACGGCACGCTGATCGGGCCGCCTAAAACAACCGCCATTCATGTCGTCGGCGACGACAAGGCGCGCAAGGCCTATGTGGACGCGGCGATAAAGGCGTTGAATGATTGCCTGCCGCTCAGCCTTTCACCGGCGCTGGCGCAAGGCATCGCTGGCAACGTCTTCACGCTGCAATTCAGCTCACCGAAGAAATAAGCGGGCAGACTCGCTGTTTCAGGTCAGGCCGCGCACGCCTGACGCGGTACGCCTGACCTCAGCGTGTTTTTCCAACTCCGGCATCTCGAAGACATAGTCGCTCCAGGCCGAATCCGGGATCTGCCCGGCCAGGTAACAATCCAGCAGAAGGTTCTGTTCCGGGGTAAGGGGCCTCGGCGCCTGCTCATGATCCAACCCAAGCGAATGGATCAGGTTCCTGGTCAGGCCAGAGACGGTGAAGTGAATGGACATCTTCAGTCTCCTGGGTGCAGCGCGGATCACATCAGCACCGGGAAACGTCCACCACCGGTCAAAGGTTTCATCAGCAATCCGTGATCGCGACGGCGGCTCGACCGGCTGCCAGAAGGTTTCGGCCGCTGCCTCAACCTTGAGGCGAAAACGTAATATTCTTTTCACAAGATTGAGAGTAACACTCAAAACTGCAACAAGTTTTGCAGGGTAACCTTCCTGTCTATGAGTATTTCCTCATTTAGAAGGCTTTGATTCAGTCGAACTTGTTTCCTACCAGGGGGTGGCGCCCGATGACGAGGTTACGACTTCTTGATTTACTGCTCCTGACGGTCATGGCGACCTTGTCGCTGACGCAGGTATCTTATGGCGATCCCTGCTCGGCGCTGAGAAGTCAGATGCAATCCGGCGGCCGCGGCGGAGTGAGCCCGGAGCTCGCGCAACTGCGCCGTCAGCTCGCCGCGATCCAGGGGCTGGAGAGGCAGCGCCGCTGCACCGCGAGCAGCGCAGTCGGCGGTTTCTTCAACGCCTGCGCCGATCTTGCCCGCAACCGCGCCGAAGTGCAGCGCCGGATCGCCAGCAGCGGCAATTCCGGCCGCGACTCCTCGGGGCTGCAGGCGAGATACGTCGCCCTCGGCTGTCAGACGGCACCCAAGCGGCAGCAGCCGCCCAAGCCCGGAGCCTCCAGCCCGACCTATGGCGGGAATGCGATGCTGTTTTGCGTTCGCCTTTCGGACGGCTATTTCTTCCCTGCGCCGAACTCGCAATTCGCGCAGGCCGGCGATCTCAAGGATACGGCCGATCAGTGCCGTTATATCTGCGACGATCCCGGCGTCGACCTCTACACGCTCAGCGATCCGAGCCTCGAGACCGATCAGATGGTCGCGGTGGAGACGCGCAAGCCCTATACCGAGCTTCCGACCGCCTTCCGTTATCGCGATGCCGCAGAGTTCAAGGCCTGCGACCTCAAGCGCTACTCCCGGCGGGTGACGGAGCTCAGGGCGCGCACTGTGACGCCCGGCAATATGGAAAACGCCATCATTCCCTTGCCGACAACAAGGCCCGACCTGGACACGGTCTCAGCCATTGCGTCGGGCGGCAGCGAAGTGAGCGCGGGCGCCGCGACAACGCCCGCCGCGGCTGTTCCGGCCAGCGCGAAGCCGGTGCGCATGGTTGGTCCGACCTTCTTCCCCGCGAACTGATTCGGGCGTCGCTCTTGTTCTGATTCGTCCGGCGCCATCGGCAGTGGCGAGCAGTCATTCGCAGATGACGCGATAGCGCTTGCCGTCTTCGCCAACATTCCTGCAGGTGAGGGGGTTCTGCTCGCCGGATGTCGGGTCGGGCGGATTCTGGCCGAAGGACGGTTTCGTCGAAGCGGGCCGATCCATTATGGTTAGCGGATCGTTAATGCTTGTCGGGCACATTTCCGCGACGAACCGCGAAGGGGGTTCGGTTGGGGTGGCAACAGCATGGCGGACGTGGACAAGACGAGTGGGACTGGCGGCATGCGCGACCCCCTCGACGCAACGGTTGGGCATGACGAAGACACGCCCGCCGACGACGGCGGCGAGCAGCATCTTGCCGATCTCGAACGCACGATGGACGCCATGCGCATGGGCGTCGTGCTTCTGGACGCCCGGCTCGACACGCTGATCATCAACAAAGCCTACCGGGAGTTTTCCAGGATCCCCGACGGGGTGGTGACCGTCGGCGCGCCATTCAGCCGCCTCATGGATCTCAATCGCCGCAACGGCATCTATGGCGAGATCGACGAACAGGAGTGGCAGCGCTACCTTGCCAGCCGAATCGCTGAAATTCGTGCCGGTTCCGTCGCGCCGCGCGAGTTCGTCCATGCCGACGGCCGCACGATGATATTCTCGGTGACGGCGTTGTCCGGCGGCAAGCGCCTGTTGACCTATTATGATGTCACCGAGGTCAAGCGCCGAGACGCCGAGATCGAAAGAGCCAATGCCAGGACGGCCGAGACCTTCAGCAATCTCAGCCTGATGGTCGATTCGATGCCGATCGGCGTCATCGTTGTCGATGCCGAATTGCGCGTCGAGGTGATCAACCAAGCCTTCTACGACTTCTGGAAGATCGATCCGCGGCGCGCACCGGCCGGCATCTCTTTTCGTGACCTCATGGAGGCCAGCCGCGACGCCGATCCGTTCGGCGCCGAGGAGCAGACATGGCGAAGCCATGTGACCGAGCGGGAAGCCGAAATCCGCGCCGGCGCCGCAGGCTCTAGGCAGTTGCCGCGCAGCGACGGCCGCACGCTGATCGCCTCGCTGGCGCCCCTTCCGGCCGGCAAGCGGCTGATCTCCTATGTCGACATCACCGACATGAAGCAGCGCGAGACCGAGGCCGAGGATGCGCGCAGGAACCTCGCGACCGTCCTGGAGTCGCTGCCGGCGGGCGTCATCATCTACGACCGCGACGACCGCTTCGTCTTCGCCAACCGCAAGCTGCAGGACACGCTGCCGGCGCTGAAGCCGGCCTGGCAGCCGGGCCGCACATTCCGCGAGGCATTGTCTCTCGGCCATTCGGTCGGCTATTTTCGCTCGAGCGGCGACACTGAAATCGACGGTCTGTACGGCGTCGACACCGAGCGCTGGCTCGACGCCATGCTCAGGCGGTACCGTTTGCCAAATTCCGCCTACGAGCGCCTCAACGCCGACGGGCGCTGGTACCAGGTCTATGACATGCGCACCGATGACGGGACGTTCATCGGCGTGCGTGTCGATATCACCGACATCAAGGTCCGCGAAAAGGCGCTGCGCGACTCCATGCGCCAGATCGACCTCTACCGGCACGTGATGGATGAGCTGCCGGTGGCGGCCTTCATCAAGGCCGACGATCTCAGCATGGAATTCGTCAACAAGGCCTGGTGCGCGCTGACCGGATTCGCCAAGGACGAGGTGCTCGGCAAGACGGATCGCGAGCTTTTCGCGTCGGAAGAGGCGGACGGCTTCAGCAATGACGATACCGAAGTCGTGGCGACCGGCACTGGACGCGAGGTCGAGGAGGCTGTCACCCATCGCGACGGCACCGTGCGGCAGCTGATGACGCGCAAGAGCCGACTGGTGGCCATTGACGGGTCGGTGCATCTGGTCGGTTCCAGCACCGACATCACCGACGTCAAGGCGCGCGAGCAGGCGCTTCGGCAGAGCATGAGCGAGAACGAGGTGTTCCGCAGCCTGATCGACAATGTGCCGGTGTCGATCTACGCCAAGCGTTCGGACCTCAGGCAATTCTATGTCAACAAGGGCTGGTGCGACCTCACCGGCTTCAGCAAGGAAGAGGCGATCGGCAAGACCGACGTCGAGATATTCGGCGCCGACGGCGAAGCCTTCGTCGCCGGCGACCTTGCCGTGCTGCGCACCGGCGAAACTCAGGAGATCGAAGAGACGGTGGTGCTGCCGGACGGCAGCGTCAGGCACCAGTTCGCGCGCAAGGGCGCGATGATCGCCTCCGACGGCTCGCTCTATCTCATCGGCTCCACCACCGACATCACCGAGCTCAAGCAGCGCGAGGCCGAGCTCAGCGAAGCGAGGCGGCGCGCCGTGCTCGCCGACCGGGCCAAGTCGGAATTCCTCGCCAATATGAGCCACGAAATCCGCACGCCGATGAACGGGGTCCTTGGAATGGCGGAGCTTTTGGCAAAGTCGGACCTCGATCCGAAGCAGAAGACGTTCACCGACATCATCGTCAAATCCGGCAACGCGCTGCTCACCATCATCAACGACATCCTCGACTTCTCCAAGATCGACGCCGGCCAGCTGGTGCTCGACCCGGCGCCATTCAATCTTGCCGAGGCGATCGAGGATGTGGCGACGCTGGTCTCGACGCGCGCCAAGGAGAAGGACCTGGAGCTCATCGTGCGCGTCCAGCCGGGGCTCGACGGCCAGTTCGTCGGCGATGTCGGCCGTGTCAGGCAGATCGTCACCAACCTGCTCGGCAACGCGGTGAAGTTCACCGACGAGGGCCATGTGCTGGTCGATGTGACGGGCGAGCGGGCTCCCGCGGGAACGAAGCTCACCATTTCCGTGACGGATACCGGCATCGGCATTCCCGAGGACAAGCTGAAGCTGGTGTTCGAGAAGTTCAGCCAGGTCGATACCTCCTCGACCAGGCGGCACGAAGGCACCGGGCTTGGCCTCGCCATCACCTCGCGGCTGGTCTCGATGATGGGTGGCGAGATCGGCGTCGACAGCGCGGAGGGCAAGGGCTCGACCTTCTGGTTCACGGTCACGCTGCCCCGGGCCGAGCAGGGCGGGCAGCGCATCACACCGGTCGACGTCACCGGCGCCCGCGTGCTCATCGTCGACGACAACGCCGTCAACCGCTCGATCCTGAGCGAGCAGATGGCGTCGTGGACGTTCGATTCCTGCGCGGCCGAAAGCGGCGCCGAAGGGCTTAAGGTGCTGATTGCCGCCGCTGCCTATGGCGTGCCGGTCGACTGCGTCGTGCTCGACTACCAGATGCCGGGCATGACCGGCGCCGAGATGGCGCGCATCGTGCGCAACACGGCGGGCCTGGCGCATACGCCCATCATCATGCTGACCTCGGTCGACCAGTCGCTTGCCAACACTGCGTATCGCGACCTCGGCATCGATGCGCAGCTTATCAAGCCGGCGCGCTCCTCCGTCCTTCTGGAAACGCTGGTCGCGACCATCCAGCGTCATCGCCACACCAGCGCCGCAGCGCAACCCGCCGTTGGCGGCGGCCTATCGCAAGCCGCGCCGGGGCAGACGGCGACGTCGGACCGCGCCATGCTGCAGCCGCCGCCCGTGCGTGCGCGCCAACGCCCGGCCGAAGCCGAGCGCGGGCTCGACATCCTCGTTGCCGAGGACAATGAGGTGAACCAGATGGTGTTCACCCAGATCCTTGGCGAGACCGGCTACCGCTTCGAGATCGTCGGCAACGGCCGCAAGGCGCTCGATGCTTTCGGCAAGCTCAATCCGCGCATGATCCTGATGGACGTGTCGATGCCGGAAATGAACGGACTGGAAGCAACAGGCGCCATTCGCAAGCTCGAGCAGGACATGGGCACGCATGTGCCGATCGTGGGCGTCACGGCGCATGCGCTGAAGGGCGACCGCGAACGCTGCCTAGAGGCCGGCATGGACGATTACCTGCCGAAGCCGATCAGCCCGCGAGCGCTGCTCGAAAAGCTCGAGCGCTGGCTGGGTTCGGATATCGAGACCCGGCGCAGCGCGGGTTAAAGCGAATTTAGCCGGCAGGCGGGCGCAAGGCGTTGACGTATGCGTATGGTGCGATCGCACCATATCAAAGCAAACGCCAAGCTCTGACAATCGTAGCATTGATTCCGCTCTTCGGTTACGGGCGGGAGCAGCGACCGCCAACAAGAAACAGCGTCGACTCTACCCCAACGGACTCTGTTTTCGGCGATGGCCACGCCATGATCCGCTCTGGCATGCAGGCAACGCGCTCTCGTCCGGATTTTATTTCCCGGCGGCCGCGATCCGGCCGCCGGGATAATTTTTGATTCAAAAGTCAGACAAGTCGCTGATTCCCGCGGCAAACTCCGGCCGGCCCGCAGAGACCGCCGGAAGCCCTTCCGATCATCCCCGTTCAGGCGTTACCGGGCTGACACGAAACTGTCATGCGACTGTAATAATCGAAGTCTATTGCGCTCACCGGGCGCCGATAGAACGGGTGCCGAAAGACCATCTTCCGAACAGGAGCAGGCCACATGAGACATTTCATCCGCTCTGCGGCCGTTGCGATTGCAATGGCTGCGGCATCAACCCTTAGCATCTCCGCCGCGATGGCAGCCGATATCTCCGGCGCCGGCGCCACCTTCCCCTATCCGATCTATGCGAAGTGGGCCGACGCCTACAAGAAGGAGACCGGCATCGGTCTCAACTACCAGTCGATCGGCTCCGGCGGCGGCATCAAGCAGATCAAGGCCAAGACGGTGACCTTCGGCGCTTCCGACGCGCCGCTGAAGGGCGAGGATCTCAACTCCACCGGGCTCGCGCAGTTCCCGATGGTGATGGGCGGCATCGTTCCGGTCGTCAACCTCGAAGGCGTCAAGCCGGGCGAGCTGGTGCTCGACGGCCCGACGCTGGCCGACATCTTCTCCGGCAAGATCACCAACTGGAACGACGAAGCGATCAAGAAGCTCAACCCGGACGTCAAGCTGCCCGACCAGGCGATCGCGGTCGTGCACCGTTCGGACGGCTCGGGCACCACCTTCAACTTCAGCTACTATCTGGCCGACGTCAGCGCCGACTGGAAGTCGAAGGTCGGCGTCAACACCGCGCTCGAGTGGCCGGTGGGCATCGGCGCCAAGGGCAATGAGGGCGTCGCCAACAACGTGTCGCAGACCGGCGGCGCGATCGGCTATGTCGAATATGCCTATGCCAAGCAGAACAAGCTGACCTACACCGACCTGATCAACAAGGACGGCAAGAAGGTCGAGCCGACCGCCGCCGCCTTCTCGGCCGCCGCGGCCAATGCCGACTGGAACTCGCAGCCGGGCTACGGCGTCATCCTGGCCAACCAAGCCGGCGCCGAAACCTGGCCGATGACGTCGGCAACCTGGATCCTCGTCTACAAGAAGCCCGACGATGCCGCCGCCACCGGCGAGGCGCTCAAGTTCTTCGCCTGGTCCTACGCCAAGGGCGACGAGCTGGCCGCCAGCCTGGACTATGTTCCGATGCCCGACGCGGTCGTGAAGAGCGTCGAGGAAATGTGGGGCAAGGACATCGTCGACGCGAACGGCAAGCCGCTCTATTCCGGCATGTAATCCTGACGAACAAGGGAGGGCGCTTCCGGCGCCCTCCTGTCTCTTTCGAAATGCGAGGGGCTAGATGAGTGCCGTTTCCGAAGCCGCGACATCGTCCGCCATGCGGACCAGGGAAGCGACAGTGCGCCGCTTTGCCTTCACCGACATGGTCTTCCGGGCGGCCACGCGCGCTTCCGCCATCCTCGTGCTGGTTCTGCTCGGCGGGGTCGCCATCTCGCTGATCGCCGGATCGTGGGAAGCGCTGTCGAAATTCGGCATATCCTTCCTTTCGACCGAATCCTGGAACCCGGTCACCGAGAATTTCGGGGCGCTGGCGCCCATCTACGGCACCATCGTCACCTCGGCCATCGCCATCATCATCGCCGTGCCGATCGGCATCGGCATCGCCGTCTTCCTGACCGAGCTCTGCCCGCGTCCGCTGCGGCGCCCTATCGGCATCGCCGTCGAGCTTCTGGCCGGCATTCCCTCGATCATCTACGGCATCTGGGGCCTGTTCGTCTTCGCGCCATTCCTGCAGACGACGATCCAGCCCTTCATCATCTGGCTCTTCAAAGGCGTCCCCGGCCTCAACAGCCTGTTTGCCGGCCCGCCCTACGGCATCGGCCTGCTGACCTCCTCGCTGATCCTGGCCATCATGGTGCTGCCCTTCATCACCTCGATCACCAAGGACGTGTTCGACACGGTGCCGGCGGTGCTGAAGGAATCGGCATACGGCATCGGCTGCACGACCTGGGAGGTGACGCGGCGCGTGACGATTCCCTACACCCGCGTCGGCATCATGGGCGGCGTCATGCTCGGCCTCGGCCGCGCGCTCGGCGAGACGATGGCCGTCACCTTCGTCATCGGCAACGCGCATCGCATCAGCGCCTCGCTGTTCGCGCCGGGCACGACGATCTCGGCGACGATCGCCAACGAGTTCACCGAGGCCGATGGTGCGATCTACACCTCCTCGCTGGTGGCTCTCGGGCTGATCCTGTTCATCATAACCTTCATCATCCTGGCGCTCGCACGCTACATGCTGCTGCGCATCGATAGCCGCACGGGAGCCTGACCGATGGCGACTGCCGCATCACTTCACCAGAGCCGCAAGCGCAAGAATGCCGTGATGATGGCGCTTTGCGTCATCGCCGCCGGCATCGGCCTCGCCTGGCTGGCGCTGATCCTCGGCGCCCTGCTATACAAGGGGCTCTCCGGGGTGTCGCTGGCCGTGTTCACCCAGATGACGCCGCCGCCCGGCGATGCCGGCGGCCTGCTCAACGCCATCTACGGCAGCATCGTGATGACGATCATCGGCATCGTCGTCGGCACGCCGATCGGCGTGCTGGCCGGCACCTACATGGCCGAGTACGGCCGCTTCTCGAAGCTCACCACGGTGGTGCGTTTCATCAACGACATCCTGTTGTCGGCCCCTTCGATCATAGTCGGCCTGTTCGTCTATGAGCTGATGGTGCGGCCGATGGGGCACTTCTCGGCCATCGCCGGCGCCGTCGCGCTGTCCATCCTGGTGATCCCCGTCGTGGTGCGCACCACCGAGGACATGCTGAACCTCGTGCCCAACGCGCTGCGCGAGGCGGGCACCGCCATCGGCGCGCCGCGCTGGGTGGTGATCCGCTCCGTCGCCTACCGCGCGGCGCTGTCCGGCATCGTGACCGGCATATTGCTGGCGATCGCCCGCATCTCCGGCGAGACGGCGCCGCTGCTCTTCACCGCGCTCAACAACCAGTTCTGGTCGAGCAATCTCAAGGCCCCGATGGCCAGCCTGCCGGTGACCATCTTCCAGTTCGCTCTCAGCCCTTACGAGGAATGGCAGCAGCTGGCCTGGACGGGCGCACTCATAATCACCCTGACGGTTCTCGGGCTGAGCATCATCGCCCGCAGCCTAACCGGACGCAGAGAGGACAGATGAAACCGATGTTGTCCACCGACCTGAACGTAGCCGACACGACCGTCGAGAAGGCCAAGATCGAGGTCAAGAACCTCAACTTCTACTATGGCCAGTCGAAGGCGCTGAAGGACATCAACCTGTCGCTGCCCGAGCGCAGCGTGACCGCCTTCATCGGCCCGTCGGGCTGCGGGAAGTCGACGCTGCTGCGCGTCTTGAACCGCATCTACGAGCTTTATCCGAAGCAGAGCGCCGAGGGCCAGGTGCTGCTCGACGGCAAGAACATCCTCGACCGCTCGCAGGACCTCAACCTGCTCCGGACCAAGATCGGCATGGTGTTCCAGAAGCCGACGCCGTTCCCGATGTCGATCTACGAGAACATCGCCTTCGGCGTCAGGCTCTATGAGAAGATCAGCAAGGCCGAGATGGACAGCCGCGTCGAATCGGCGCTGAAGCGCGCGGCGCTGTGGAATGAGGTCAAGGACAAGCTCAACGCCAGCGGCCAGAGCCTCTCGGGCGGCCAGCAGCAGCGCCTTTGCATCGCCCGCACCGTGGCGGTGAAGCCGGAGGTCATCCTGCTCGACGAACCGGCCTCGGCGCTCGATCCGCTCTCGACCGCAAAGATCGAGGAGCTGATCGACGAATTGCAGGCCGACTACACGATCGTCATCGTCACCCACAACATGCAGCAGGCGGCGCGCGTGTCGCGGCAGACGGCGTTCATGTATCTGGGCGAGCTGGTGGAGTTCGACCGGACCGAGAAGATCTTCACCTCGCCCCGCGAGAAGCGCACCCAGGACTACATCACCGGCCGCTTCGGCTGAGCTCATACGAGGACAACATCATGGCCGAACATACCGTCGCCTCCTTCGACGAGGATCTGAGGCAGATCAGCCGGCTCATCAACGACATGGGCGATCTCGCCGGCTCCATGGTCGGCGGCTCGACCAGGGCCCTGCTCGAAAGCGACAATGCGCTGGCGCAGCGCGTCGTCTCCGACGATGCCATCATGGACGCGCGTCAGCGCGAGCTTGACGACCGCGCCATCACGCTGATCGCCAAGCGCCAGCCGATGGCGGACGATCTTCGCCACGTGGTCGGCTCGATCCGCATGGCGGGCGACCTCGAACGCATCGGCGATCTCGCCAAGAACATCGCCAAGCGCGTCGGGTCGGTCGGTGTCAGCACCGCCCCTCGCGACCTCACGCATTCGATCGATTCCATGGCGCAACTGGTGCTGATCCAGGTCCAGGGCGTGATCCAGGAATATACGGTGGGCGATGCCACGGCGCTGGCCAAGCTTCGCAACGACGACGAACGCATCGACGTCAAATACACCTCCGTCTTCCGCGAGCTGTTGACCTACATGATGGAGGACCCGCGCAACATCACCGCTTGCACGCATCTTCTGTTCTGCGCCAAGAACCTTGAGCGCATCGGCGACCACGTGACCAACATCGCCGAGAACGCCTATTATGTGCTGACCGGCACGCAATTGCCCGCCAACCGTCCCAAGCAGGACGAGACGGCAATGTCGGCGCCGGCCGCCTGACGGAAAAGGTTACCCCGATGATCGCGCCACGCATCATGGTGGTGGAGGACGAGGAGCCGCTGGGGGTGCTGCTCCGCTACAATCTCGAATCCGAGGGTTACCAGGTGGAAGTGGTGACCCGCGGCGACGAGGCCGAAATCCGCCTTCAGGAAAATGTTCCCGACCTGCTCGTGCTCGACTGGATGGTGCCGGCGGTTTCCGGCATCGAGCTTTGCCGGCGTCTCAGGATGCGGCCCGAGACCGAGCGGCTGCCGATCATCATGCTGACCGCGCGCGGTGAAGAAAGCGATCGGGTTCGAGGTTTGTCCACCGGCGCCGACGACTATCTGGTCAAGCCGTTCTCGACGCCGGAGTTCATGGCGCGCGTCAAGGCGCTGCTGCGCCGCGCCAAGCCGGAGGTGCTGTCCAGCGTGCTCAAGGTCGGCGACATCGTGCTCGACCGCGAATCGCACCGCGTCTACCGCAAGAAGAGCGAGATCAGGCTGGGCCCGACCGAGTTCCGCCTGCTCGAGTTCATGATGCGGCATCCCGGCCGCGTGTTCTCGCGCAGCCAGCTGCTCGACAATGTCTGGGGCGAGACGATCTATATCGACGAGCGCACGGTGGATGTGCATGTCGGCCGCCTGCGCAAGGCCGTCAACAACGGCCGCATGCCCGACGTCATCCGCACCATCCGCGGGGCGGGGTATGCGATCCGCGAGGATTAGGTTCACCGTTCGTGGAATTGATGCGTCCACTACCGGATCGCATGCGCTGGTGAGTAGCCGAGACGCTCGTGCTTCGTCATCCACGGGCGGAGCAAGGAGCGCAGCGACGCAGCGCAGACCCGAGGATCCATTCCGTGACTTCGACGCGTCGCGACGGTCCAGAATTCTGCGCCGCTGCGCCCTACGATCCAGGTAACGGCATGGATTCCAGGGTCTACGCTCCGCTTCGCGTCGCTCCGCCCTGGAATGACGAAGCCCAAAGGCCTTCGCTTATCTCCGGCGAATCAGAAACCCGCTTAGGCGACGTTCTTCCCCGCGGCGCCGGACCTCGTCTGGACCCCCGGCGCGAAAATCTCCTGGTCGACGAAGGTCAGCGCGCGCATGGCGCAGCCTTCGCGGATCAGCGGCAGCTCGTTGGGTTCGCTGTCGAAGGAGATCGAGCTCGAGTGCTGGCCGCCGGCGGTCTGGGCGATCGCCTCCCTCAGCGCCGGCTCGATCAGGTCGAAGGCGGCCGCGCTGACGCCGACCATGGCGACCGGCGCCGGGTCGATGAGGGCGAACAGGCTGCCAAGACCGAAGCCCAGCGCTTCGCCGGCCCGACGATAGGCTTCCCGTTCGGGGCCGTCCTCCTGTCGGGCCTTTGCGGCCAGCGCGCGCATGTCGGCGTCGCCGACGTCGGTCGGCGCGGCGTCCTCGCTTATCCCCATGGCGCTGCGCCAGATGGCGTAGTTGCCGGCATAGGCCTCGACGCAGCCACGCCGGCCGCAGCGGCAAAGCGCGCCGCCCGGACGATGGATCATGTGGCCGAACTCGCCGCCGGAGGAATGCGTGCCGGTGAACAATTCGCCCTTCAGCACCAGGCCCATGCCGATGCCGTGCGAGAGCAGGATGGCGATGAAATTGTCGCGATAGCGCTCGGGATCGCGCCATCGCAGCGCCACTGCCATCATGTTGCAGTCGTTCTCCATGGTGGCGGGGATGCCGAATTCCCTCTCCAGGATATCGGCGAACGGAATGTCGGTCAGCGGCGTGATCGGCGACCACAGCATGGCGCGCGCGTGGGAATCGGTGATGCCTTGAATGCCCATGGCGATGCGGGCGACGCTGCCCACGTCGAGATCGGGATCCTGCAGCCGGCGCCGGACGATCGCCAGGCACTCGCCGATCAGCTCGTCGCGCGGCATGACGAGCGTGTCCAGGCGCCGCTGCTCCTCGGCGATCACCTGGCCGGCATAGTCGATGACGGCGACCGACAGGAAGTTCAGCGACAGCACCACCGTCAGCACCGCGGCGGCTTCGGGGTTCAGCGCCAGGCCAATCTGCGGCCGGCCGCGTTTCAACGCCGTCGGCTCGCTGGCCTTGCTCTCGGTGAGGATGCCCTCCTGGATCAGATCGGCGGAGATCGCCGAAATGGTCGAGTGGCTGAGGCCGGTGGTGGCGGCAATTTCCGTCCGCGATGGCTGGCCGGCGCGGCGCACGGCCGAAATCACCATGGCGCGGTTGCGCCGGCGCAAATCGTCGTGACGGATTCCGACCGACATCGTCTCGCACGTCCTCCCCGGTCATCGCGGCCTTGTGATGATGCCATGGCCTGACGCTGACACGCTAAGGATAGTGGCAGAAGCCAAAGCCGATGTCATTATTTATTGCGGACTCCGAAAAAAATGCCTGGACCCATCAAATGCCATCAGAATCTCGGTTGACAGCTTCATTTCGCTGCATCACTATTTTTTTGAGGCTCGAAAAAAAGCCTCTATGCCGGCCTTCGGGCCAGTCTGGGTCGCGCCGCACAGGGCGCAGGGAGGATATTATGAAAAAATTCGCAGCCGCCATTCTGGCGGGTGTTGCCATGTCGCTGACGCTGGCTTCGGTCGCCGAGGCGAAGGGCAAGGTGATCGGCGTCTCGTGGTCGAATTTCCAGGAAGAGCGCTGGAAGACCGACGAAGCGGCGATGAAGGCCGCCATCGAGGCCGCCGGCGATAAGTATATTTCGGCCGACGCGCAGTCCAATCCGGGCAAGCAACTGACCGACGTCGAAAGCCTGATCTCGCAGGGCGCCAATTCACTGATCATCCTGGCGCAGGATGCCTCGGCAATCGGCCCGGCGGTGCAGAAGGCGCTCGATGAGGGCATCCCGGTTGTCGGCTACGACCGCCTGATCGAGAACAAGGACGTTTTCTACCTGACCTTCGACAATAAGGAAGTCGGCCGCATGCAGGCCCGTGAGGTGTTCAAGGCCAAGCCCGAAGGCAACTACGTCTTCATCAAGGGCTCGGGTTCCGATCCGAACGCCGACTTCCTGTTCTCGGGTTCCATGGAAGTGCTGAAGGAGGCGATCGACAGCGGCAAGATCAAGAATGTCGGCGAGGCCTATACCGACGGCTGGCTGCCCGCCAACGCGCAGAAGAACATGGAGCAGTTCCTGACCGCCAACGACAACAAGGTCGACGCGGTCGTGGCCGCCAATGACGGCACCGCCGGCGGCGTCGTCGCGGCGCTGACGGCGCAAGGGCTGGCCGGCACCGTTCCGGTCTCGGGCCAGGACGGCGACCACGCGGCGCTCAACCGCATCGCGCTCGGCACGCAGACCGTGTCGGTATGGAAGGACGCGCGCGAGCTCGGCAAGAACGCCGCCGAGATCGCCTCGCAGCTCGCCGACGGCAAGAAGATGGCCGACATCGCCGGCGCCAAGGACTTCACGACGCCTGGCGGCAACACCGTCAAGTCGCTGTTCCTGACCCCGATCGCGATCACCAAGGACAATCTCAACCTCGTCATCGACGCCGGCTGGATCAAGAAGGACGAAGTCTGCGCTGGCGTTGCCGCCGGCAGCGTCAAGGTCTGCAACTAAGCTCGCCGACACTAGACCAAAAACCTTGCGCCGCGGCCTGAAAGCCGCGGCGTTTTCTCAAAGATTACCGTTCCGCCTCGAGCGGATAGCTTCTAGGCTTGCTCCGGCGTCCGCGCCAGACGGGCAGGCCGGCAGGAGGAATTCATGACCGACACGACGTCCACCCAACCGGCAGACACCGCGCGTGCCTCGGAGCTGGGCACCGTCGCCCGGTTCCTGAAGGCAACCGAGCTGGACACCCGCATGCTCGGTATGATCGGCGCGCTGCTCCTGATCTGGGTCGGGCTGCATGTGATCTCCAGCCTGCGACTTGGCGTCAATCCGCTCGACTTCGACAGCCGCACCTTCCTGACGCCGCGCAACCTCTGGAACCTGTCGGTGCAGACTTCGGCCGTGGCGATCATGGCGTCGGGCATGGTGCTGGTCATCGTCATGCGCAACATCGACCTGTCGGTCGGATCGGCCGAAGGGGTGATCGGCATGGTCATGGGTTTTGCCCAGGTTCATTTCCTGGTCCGCTTTGTCGGGCTTGAGCTCGGCAACCCGTGGATCTGGGTTCTGGCGCTGCTGATCGGCCTGGCGCTCGGCCTCCTCATCGGCGCCTTCCAGGGCTTCATCATCGCCTATCTCGAAGTGCCGGCCTTCATCGTCACGCTGGGCGGTCTGCTGGTCTGGCGGGGCGCTGCCTGGTGGGTCACCAGCGGCCAGACGGTGGCGCCGCTTGACGCCACGTTCCAGCTGATGGGCGGCGGCCCGGCGGGCTCGATCGGCGCCAAATGGAGCTGGGTCGTCGGCATCGTCGCCTGCCTGGCGGTCATTTTCATGCATTATAACGGTCGCGTGCAGCGCAAGCGCTTCCGTTTCCCGCTGCGTCCGGTGTGGGCCGAGACGCTGCTCGCCACGGTCACCTGCGCGATCATCCTGGGCGCTGTGTGGCTTGCCAATTCCTATCCGTGGCCGGTCGGCATCGTGAACCGCTATGCCGCCGCCAACAACATCACCGTTCCCGAAGGCGGACTGTTCATCGCGCATGGCATCGCCATTCCGGTGCTGATGGCGGTCGCCGTCGGCCTGATCATGACCTTCGTCACCAAGCGCACGCGCTTCGGCCGCTATGTCTTCGCCATCGGCGGCAACCCGGAAGCGGCCAACCTCGCCGGCATCAACACGCGCTGGATCACCATGAAGGTGTTCATGATCATGGGCGTGCTGGCGACGATCGCGGCGGCGATCTCGTCGGCCAGGCAGAATTCATCCACCAATGCGCTCGGAACGCTGGACGAGCTGCTGGTCATCGCCGCGGCCGTCATCGGCGGCACGTCGCTCGCCGGCGGTTCCGGCACCGTGCTCGGCGCCATGCTTGGCGCGCTGCTGATGCAGTCGCTGCAGTCCGGCATGGTGCTGCTCGGCGTCGATTCGCCGCTGCAAAGCATCGTCGTGGGTGCCGTGCTGGTCGTGGCGGTGTGGCTCGACACCCTCTATCGCAAGCGGGCCTGATCAGGCAGGAGAAACAACATGGCTGACAAATCCGCTCCCGCCGGCGTTCCGCTGGTCGACATGCGCAACATCTCGATCGCCTTCGGCGGCATCCGCGCAGTCGACGACGCGTCCGTCGATCTTTTCCCCGGCGAAGTGATGGCGCTGCTCGGCCACAACGGTGCCGGCAAGTCGACGCTGATCAAGATCCTGTCCGGCGCCTACAAGCGCGACAGCGGACAGATCTTCATCAATGGCGAGGAGGCATCGATCTCCAATCCGCGCGACGCCAAGAAATACGGCGTCGAGACGATCTACCAGACGCTGGCGCTGGCCGACAATGTCGATGCCGCGGCCAATCTCTTCCTCGGGCGCGAGCTGATGACCGCCTGGGGCACGCTGGACGACGTCGCCATGGAAGCCGAGGCGCGCAAGGTGATGGGCCGGCTCAATCCGCGCTTCCAGCGCTTCAAGGAGCCGGTCGTCAAGCTGTCGGGCGGACAGCGGCAGTCGGTGGCGATCGCGCGCGCGATCCTGTTCAACGCCCGCATCCTGATCATGGACGAGCCGACGGCGGCGCTCGGGCCGCAGGAGACGGCGCAGGTCGGCGAGCTGGTCAAGCAGCTCAAGGCCGAAGGCATCGGCATCTTCCTGATCAGCCATGACATCCATGACGTCTTCGAACTCGCCGACCGGGTCTGCGTGATGAAGAACGGCCAGGTGGTCGGCACCGCGCGCACCACCGACGTCACCCAGGACGAAGTGCTCGGCATGATCATCTTGGGCAAATGTCCGCCCGGCGCCATTCCAGGCCCTGGCGCGCTGAAGATCGCGGCGTAAACCCAGGCATAGCCGGCTAATTAATGGCTGCGTGATGTACCAGCCGCGGTGATGATTTGACCGCGCCATTGTGTTGACGCGGAGACTTGCCCATAAAGATCGTCGACCGTCCACGGGCCACATCTTTGATTTGAAGAAGCTCTTTCCGATCGTTGCCTTTGTCGCCGTCGCGCTGATCAGCCTGACGATGGCCGGGTTCGCCTATTTCGCGACGCAGGAGGCGGCGCGGATCAAGTTCGAGGGCACCGCCGACGACGCGCTGAGCCGCATCGAGAGCCGCATCGACCTGCATCTGTCGCTGCTGCGTTCGACTCAGGCGCTGTTCGATGCCCGCAACGGCGACATCACGCGCGGCGAATTCAACGCCTTCTTCACCGCGCTGAACATCGATGACAACTTCGCAGGCCTGCGCGGCATAGGCTTCCTCAGGCTCGCCAAAGCCGGCGACGAGGCCGCGGTCGAACGCGATATCCTGCGCGACCATGGGGCGGCCCACCCGATCTACCCCGCGACGACCCAGCAATGGCGAACGCCGATCGTGCTGTTCGAGCCGCTCGACACGTCCAACCAGTCGATCATCGGCTTCGACATGTTCAGCGAGCCGGTGCGGCGGGAGGCGATCGAAAAGGCGATGGCCGACGACCAGCAGCATGCGAGCGGCCTGGTCCAGCTCGGCCAGGGCGCCGGCGTGGCGCAGACGTTCACGGGTTTCCTGGTTTTCGTGCGGCTGAACGTCGAAACCGCCCCGGACGTGATAAATGCAAGCCGCTCCTCGACGGCCGGGTTTCTCTACGC
>NZ_RZRX01000549.1:0-1357 GCF_003997405.1 Mesorhizobium sp. M2A.F.Ca.ET.042.01.1.1 | reverse complement strand
CCGAGCGAGCCGGCAGCCGCCAACAGGCCCGCCGCCGCAAACGCTCCGCAGACCGCCGAGACCATTGTCGCCGATTGGCGGCGGGAAATCGCCGCGGCCGGAGGCAGCACCGTCACAGCGAAGCCGGCTGTCCGGGCTCCGGAAGCCGCGCCGCGGGTCGAGATCGACAAGGAAGAACCCGCGGTCGAAGCCGTCGCACATGCCGGCGCTCCCCAGTCCTCCGCGCCTGAGGCTCAGCCGTCCCGTCCCGCGATCCTTTCCGAGCACACGGGCAGGCAGGTTGCCGCAGCGTTCGGCGAGCTTTCCGATGCCTTTGCAAGCCGTGGCAAGAAGAGCTTCGATGAAATGGCCGAGGAGATGCTGCGGCCGATGCTGCAGGATTGGCTCGACAACAACCTGCCGACGCTGGTCGAAAGGCTGGTGCGCGAAGAGATCGAGCGCGTGGCGCGCGGCGCGCAGTAGCCGCCGCAACACGCAGGCTGAAAAGCGCCGCCTTTGGGCGGTGGCTTGTTCAAGGCTCTCAGGTGAGCGCGCGTAGCTCCCGCTCGGCCGGGATTGTCGCTGGTCGAGGGCAGGCCTGTCTGTGGCAGTGATTGCTGCTCTCGCGGTTGACTCGGCCAAGACCTTCCGATTTACACCGGACGCTTGTTACCGACAGTTCGGACCTCCTCCATGCTTGAAAAGACCTACGACGCCAAGACCGTCGAGCCGAAGATCGCCAAAATCTGGGAAGAGGCCGACGCCTTCCGGGCCGGCGCCGGCGCGGAGGAAGGGGCGGAAGCTTTCACCATCGTCATCCCGCCGCCGAACGTCACCGGCTCGCTGCATATGGGGCATGCGCTCAACAACACGCTGCAGGACATTCTCGTGCGCTTCGAGCGCATGCGCGGCAAGAACGTGCTTTGGCAGCCCGGCATGGATCACGCCGGCATCGCCACGCAGATGGTGGTCGAGCGCCAGCTCATGGAAAGGCAGATCCACCGCCGCGATCTGACGCGCGAGCAATTCATCGAGAAGGTGTGGGAGTGGAAGGCCGAATCCGGCGGCGCGATCTTCAACCAGCTGAAGCGCCTCGGCGCCTCGGCCGACTGGTCGCGCGAACGCTTCACCATGGACGAAGGCCTGTCCAAGGCGGTGCTGGAAGTCTTCGTCACGCTCTACAAGGAAGGCCTCATCTACAAGGACAAGCGCCTTGTGAACTGGGACCCCAAGCTGCTGACGGCCATTTCCGACCTCGAGGTCGAGCAGCACGAGGTCAACGGCAATCTCTGGCACTTCCGCTACCCGATCGAAGGCGAAGCGTTCGACCCGGAGAACCCGAAGACCTTCATCACGGTCGCGACGACACGTCCCGAGA
>NZ_RZRX01000548.1:0-1398 GCF_003997405.1 Mesorhizobium sp. M2A.F.Ca.ET.042.01.1.1 | reverse complement strand
ATCTCGAAGGCACCAAGATGGCCACCGCCTTCAACATGCTGCGCTCGGGCGACCTGATCTGGCCCTATGTCATCAACAATTATATGCGCGGCAAGGAGCCCCTGCCCTTCGACCTGCTCTACTGGAATTCCGATTCCACGCGCATGGCGGCGGCCAACCACTCCTTCTATCTGCGCAACTGCTATCTCGAGAACAATCTTTCACGCGGCACGATGGAGCTTGCCGGCCGCACGGTGTCGCTGGCCGACATAACCATCCCCGTCTACAACCTTGCGACGAAGGAAGACCACATCGCGCCGGCGCTTTCGGTGTTCCTGGGCTCGCGGTTCTTCGGCGGCGACGTGGAGTATGTGATGGCGGGTTCCGGCCACATCGCCGGCGTCGTCAACCCGCCTGCCGCCAGGAAATATCAGTACTGGACCGGCGGTAAGCCGGTGGGCGATTTCAACGCCTGGCTCGCCGCGGCGCATGAGCATCCGGGGTCCTGGTGGACGCACTGGCAGCACTGGATCGAGAACCAGGACAACATCCGCGTGCCCGCCCGCGAACCCGGCAAGCGTATGAAAACCTTGGGAGATGCGCCGGGCACCTATGTCAAGGTGCGTGTGTAACGGACTGTAATGTCTGGTGAGTTGACGGGCCGTCAAAACAGGGCGAAATGGTGGCGTCAATCGTTTCACAGCCTCAAATCGCCTTCCGACGCAGATTAATTCCGAGGCTTGCAGATTGGACACATGTCCCGTTTCCGGTTGGGAACAGGAGGGTTATCGCGGCGCGATGCTGGAGTGGCGCGGCGATGACGAACCGACCGGATGCCGAGGGGGAATTTATTTTGAAATCAGTAGGTTGGCGTCTTGCACGAAGGGAAGGTCGCAGCATAGCGGCAGCGCTTTTCTCCGTGCTTCTGGCCTCCTGCACATCGACCGGCGACCCGACCATGTCGGTCGTTTCGCCCGCCTACAATTCAACCGCCACCGAAATGAGCGCGTCGTCCGGCGCCAAGACGGTAACAACCGCCGATTCGTCGGCCCAAGTGGCATCCGCGACCAGCGATGCGGCAGCGACCGTGATGAGCGAAGGCGACACGCCTTTGCCCGAGAAGGTCGCCTATGTGCCGGAGACGCGGCCGCAAGCCGCCTTCCCTGACGTCGCCGTACCCATGGGCGCCGCCGCGATTGCCGGCAACACGCCGCAACCGCTGGTTCAGCCGGCGCAGACCGCGGAACAGACACAAGCCGTCGCCCAGCAGGTCGCCGCCGGCGATGCCGCCGCCATTGCGTCCAAGGCGCAGGCGACCACGCAGGCCATGAGCAACGGCGTCTATGTGACCGCGGGCGAGCCGCCGCAGCCGCAGGTCGCCGCGCCGAAGGAGAGCCTGTTCGCCTCGCTGTTCAGCAC
>NZ_RZRX01000547.1:0-1419 GCF_003997405.1 Mesorhizobium sp. M2A.F.Ca.ET.042.01.1.1 | reverse complement strand
CGCGCCCACTCCTATGACAAATTTCAGCCGCGTAGAGATTTGACTCGCGCCATCCACTAACGGGAGTATCCATGCTGCGGATTGCGCATTGCGGAAGGTAAAGTCAAATGCTTGACTTGACGGTAGGCCCACAATCGATTTGCAAGACTAAACGCGTGTTTCATTCGAACTTCTGAAAAAATAGCCATACCTCGATCGAGGCTATCTTCCACCCTCTGCGTCACCATGCAACACCGAACCACAGGCCACCGGTGAGCGTGATTACTGCGAGAGGCGATTGCCAAAGGAATCCGAGAACGACCGGAAAACTTCGCATTGTTGTTCGCAAATCACCTTCTGACCAGGTGGTTCGTTCGGTATACTATTCGTCTCACCGTCCGATTCTCTTTGGCATCTAATACGAGCCCAGAGTGGGAACATTTGAAATGGGGCATCCGATCTATCTCGATGGTTTTGCCACTCTGCCGCTCGCGCCTGAAGCTCGCGACGCGATGCTTGCCGTTTGGGCGCACCCGGGCAACGCGGCTTCGCCGAACGTTTCAGGCGAGGTTGCCGCACGCACGATTGCCGAGGGCCGCGAATCGGTTGCCGACCTGATCGGCGCCACCGCAAGCGAGATCACCTTCACGTCGGGCGCCACAGAAGCTAACAATCTCGCCATTTTGGGCATGGCGCGCGCGGCTCGCAGATTCGAACCAAACCGGAAACGCGTCCTCGTTTCGGCGGTCGAACACAAGGCTGTATTAGAGCCCGCACACGCCTTGCAGGCCGAAGGGTTTGAAGTCAGCATTGCCCCCGTCGATCACCGCGGTCGGCTTGATCTCGCAGAATTTGCGAGGCTCGTCGACGAAGATCTCCTCCTTGGATCCGTGATGATGGTCAACAATGAGACCGGCGTCATTCAGCCGGTGAAGGAAGCTTCTGCCTTGGCGCATGAGAGCGGCGCGCTCTTCCATAGCGATGCTGCGCAGGCCGTCGGCAAGATCGATGTCGACGTCGTTGAGCTTGATGTCGACTACCTCACGCTCTCCGCTCACAAATGCTATGGCCCGATGGGTCTAGGCGCCCTCTATGTTGCGGCATCGGCGCCGAAGCCGCTTCCCCTCACTTTGGGAGGAGCCCAGCAAAGCGGCCTGAGGCCCGGAACCGAACCAGTCGCACTGATTGCAGGATTCGGTGCCGCAGCTCGGGTTGCAAAACACCGGCTTCCGTCCGACCAGGAACACTGCTCCGGGTTGATCGAGCAGTTGCTTGAGACGCTTGAACATCGGCAACTTCGCTTCCGTCGTGTCAGCGGCGATGCGCCAACGGTTCCAGGCACGGCGTCCATCCAGATCTTCGGCGTCGATGCGGACGAGCTCTGTGCCCGCATCGCGCGCCACGTATCGCTGTCGACGGGCTCGGCATGCACCTCAGGGC
>NZ_RZRX01000546.1:0-1425 GCF_003997405.1 Mesorhizobium sp. M2A.F.Ca.ET.042.01.1.1 | reverse complement strand
GGATGTACCGATTTATATTACGATATGCGGTTTTTCGCAACGGTCCGCCAAAAAATCGATTGTTTCAGGAGCCCACTTGCCCCGCTTCCCAGCCGAGGATGGCGCGTTTGCGTGTCAGACCCCAGTGGTAACCGGTGAGTGCGCCCGACTTGCCCAGCGCCCGATGGCAGGGCACCACGAAGGACATCGGGTTGGCGCCCACGGCCGCGCCGACGGCCCGGCTGGCGCTTGGCGCGCCGATACTAGCCGCGATCGAGGAATAGGTGCAGGCCCTGCCCATCGGGATGCGCAGCAAGGCTTCCCAGACGCGCAGCTGGAAATCGGTGCCGATCATCACCACGCGCAGCGGCTGGTCGGCGCGCCACTTCGTCGGGTCGAAGACCCGCGCGGCGTAAGCCTGGGTGGCCGACATGTCCTCGACATAAGTCGCGTTCGGCCAGCGGCCGGACATGTCGGCGAAGGCAGCCCGCTCGCCGCCGGCATCGCAGAAGGCGAGGCCGGCGAGGCCGCGGTCAGTGACCATGATCAGCGCGATGCCGAAAGGCGAGATGTGATAACCGTAGCGGATGGTGAGGCCCGCGCCCCGCGTCTTGTAGTCGCCGGGCGACATCGCCTCGTGGGTGACGAAGAGGTCGTGCAGCCGGCCGGGGCCGGACATGCCGAGCTCGAACGAGGTCTCCAGCAGCGGCATGCCGGAATCGAGCAGCCTGCGCGCGTGGTCCAGCGTCACCGCCTGCAGAAAGGCTTTCGGCGACAGGCCGGCCCAGCGGGTGAACAGCTTCTGCAGGCCGGTCGGCGTCTCGCCGACTTCCTCGGCCAGCACCTCCAGCGAAGGCTGGTCGCGATAATCGAGGCTGATCTTCTCGATGGCGCGGCGCACGACATCATAGTCGCTGCCTTCCGGGGTGATGTCGTTCTCAAGGATCGCGATCGGCTTCATCTGCGTATTCATGGTCATCTGCGCGTTCATGGCAATATCTCCTTGGCCGCGAATATCGGTCTTCCAGAGCTTTGCAACCACCCGAAACTTGCCTTCCTGCCGTCGGTACCCGGACCGTCCTACAAGCCGCAGCAAGGGGCGCGGCTTAGCTGGTCCGCGCGCTTGTTCGTTGGCCTCTGGAGGCTTATCCCCGCCATGCGTCAAGGTCGGCAGGTTGCTGCGCTACCGGTTCAGATTTGCCTGGGCGTCAGCGCGTCTTGGCGGTTGCCAGCGCGCGTGAAAAGGCGGTGGCGAAGCTCTCGCGGTCGTCGGGATTGAGGAAGCCGCCGATCGCCACGCTCTTGCCCTGTGCTTCGACGGCCATCCTGGTGATGCCGATTTCGCTGTGGCGGGCGATCGAGAACCGGGTCCAGAACGGGTTGAAATGATGCGCTTCAGAGCGGCCGGAAGGTGCTGTCTTGCGGATGTCGAGGCTGGTGCGCGAC
>NZ_RZRX01000545.1:0-1444 GCF_003997405.1 Mesorhizobium sp. M2A.F.Ca.ET.042.01.1.1 | reverse complement strand
ATCAGATAGAGCGGCGCCTGGGCGGTGGTGTATCCGTCGCTGAGCAGCGCCAGGAACGACCAGGCGATACCCGACGCCAGCGCCAGCACGCCATAGAGGGAAAGCCGGACGCCGACCGCCTGCTGCCGCTCGTCGGCCGCGCCTGACTGGGCGAGCGCGAGCACCACGCGAGCGCCATTGACCAGGGCGATGGCGGCAAACCACGCCACCGCGGCAAGGCCGCCGCCGGACAGAAGCTGCACCGCCAGGATCAGGGCTGCCAGCACCGTGCCGATGGGCATCGAGACGAAGACGCCCTTGCTCAGATCGGCAAGCTGATCGCGCAGGATGCCGGCGTCCACGGCTCCGCCGCGCTCCCCGGAAGAGGGACCCGCAGCCAGCCGCTCACTATGCCTTGTCATGACCTAAGTGGTTAGGCGACCGGGATGAAAATCGTGTTAAGGATTTCAGCGGTTTACGGAGCATTTCCTGATTAGGAACTGACGGCGCCAGAAGCTCGGAGAAAACAGGGCGCCGATGGCCTAGCGGAATTGATCCCCATGGCACGGCGCCAGAAAAACCCTATCGTGTTTGTGTGACCGGCAAGCCCAAGAGGAGTTCCAACCCATGACCCTCACCAATCGAGACATCGTCGAGCTGACCGAATGGCGCCGCAAGCTGCACCGGCAGCCGGAGATTTCCAACGAGGAGGAGAAGACGGCGAAGGAAGTGGTGGACTTCCTCGCCGATACCGGGCCGGACAAGATGCTGTCGGGGCTCGGCGGCCATGGCGTGGCGGCGGTCTATGAGAGCGGCCAGGCCGGGCCGACGGTGCTGTTCCGCTCCGAGCTCGACGCGCTGCCGATCGAAGAGCTTTCGGGCGTCGCGCATTCTTCGCAAGTGCCGGGCAAGTCGCACATGTGCGGGCATGACGGGCACACCGCGATCCTGGCCGCGCTCGGCCGCCAGTTCGGCCGCGAGCGGCCGGCGCGGGGCCGCGTCGTGCTGATGTTCCAGCCGGCCGAGGAGACCGGAAACGGCGCGGCCGGCGTCGTCGCCGATCCGCGCTTTGCCGAGATCGCGCCGGACTTCGCCTTTTCGCTGCACAATCTGCCCGGCGTGCCGTTCGGCGAGGTGCGGCTCAAGGCCGGCACCGTCAACTGCGCCTCGCGCGGCATGCGCATCGTGCTCGAGGGCAAGACCGCGCATTCCTCGATGCCCGAGACCGGCATCTCGCCGATGCCGGCGGTGAGCGAGCTGATGCCGGCGCTGCCAGCGCTCGGGCGCGGCACTTTCGCGGACGACGATTTCGGCATGGTGACCGTCACCCATTGTTCGATGGGCGAAGCCGTGTTCGGCATCGCGCCGGGCTATGCGGAAGTGTGGGCGACGCTGCGCACCAGGCGCGACGAGCGCATGGCCGAACTCGTCGCTGCCGCGGAGGCACTGGCCAGGAAAATCGCCG
>NZ_RZRX01000544.1:0-1451 GCF_003997405.1 Mesorhizobium sp. M2A.F.Ca.ET.042.01.1.1 | reverse complement strand
ATTCGAATAGTGCGTAAGCAAAAGAAGCGACGGGCAACTCTATTCGCTACTCTATATTCGCTATTCGCTCTCAGAGTTTCGCCAAAAGCTCCGGCGTCGGCCAGCCATCCACGGGCAGGCCAAGCCGCATCTGCTCCTTGCGGATCGCTTCGCGCGTGTTGGTGCCCAGGATGCCGTCGACCGTGCCGACGTCATAGCCCTTGGCTTCGAGCTTGGTCTGCAGCGCCTTCATCTGGTCGCCGCTCAAGCCCTGCTCGGGCGTGCGCGGGTCGAATTGCGGCGCGCCGGCAAACCGGGTCGCCATGACGGCCGCGGTGAGCGCATAGGTGAAGGACTGGTTCCATTCCAGATAAACGTCGAAATTGTCATAAGTCAGGAAGGCGGGACCCTTGCGGCCCATCGGCAGCGCCAGGCCGGCTTTCAGGCCGTTGTCGATGAGCGGGTTACCGTTGGGCTCGGTGACGCCCCACTCAGCCCACTGCGACAGCGGCAGCTTGTTGGTGCGACCGGTCTGGTCCCATGGCATCTCATCGGGGACGCGCACTTCCTGGACCCAGGGCTGGTCGCGCTTCCAGCCGCGCGACTGGATCTTGCTGGCCGTGGTCATGATGACGTCCGGCACGCTGTTCCTGAGGTCGACCTTGCCGTCGCCGTCGCCGTCAACACCGTGCGCCAGATAATCGGTCGGCAGGATCTGCGTCTGGCCGATCTCGCCGGCCCAGGCGCCCTTGACGTCGGCCGGCAACACGCCGCGGTCGATAAGCGTCAAAAGCGGCACCAATTGCTGACGGAAGAGCTGAGGCCGGCGGCAGTCATGCGAAAGCGTGACCAGCGCATTCAGCGTATGGAAGTCGCCCTGCACGGCGCCGAAGTCGGTCTCCAGCCCCCAGAAGGCGGCGATGACGGCCGGCTGGACGCCGAACTGCCTGTCGGAGCGGTCGAAGACTTCGGCATATTTCTTCAGATTGGCCGCGCCCTGCTTCAGGCGGTAGGCCGAGATCATCCGGTTGGAGAATTCGGTGAAAGTCTGGGTGAAGACGCCCTGGGCGCGGTCGCGCGCCAGCGCTCGCTCGTCGATGGTGGCGTCCTCCAGCGCGTCGAGCCCGGTTTCGCCGACGCCGGCCGCCTTGGCTTCGGCCGCCACGCTCTGTTTCCACGCCTCGAAATCGCCGCCGCATTCCTGCGCCGCCGCGGGCAGTGCAAACGCGCCGACAAAAAGCGCCGCCAGGATTTCAACGCGCAATCGCATCGCTTTCCTTTCGAGACCGGCGCATGACCTGATCGTGATCCCGGGTCGGGACCGCACAGGCGCATGCGAGGATTTCAAAGTCCAGGAGCCGCGCGAGGCACTCGCACGGGCGCGCCGCTCCGGTTTACCAGCGGTTGCATGTTTCGCCGCCCGCCGTGTCGAAAAGCAGGCGGGAAGGCCGATGTCAACGGGTGTTCTGCCG
>NZ_RZRX01000543.1:0-1457 GCF_003997405.1 Mesorhizobium sp. M2A.F.Ca.ET.042.01.1.1 | reverse complement strand
GTGTAGAACGATTTATCCGAGCAGCGGCTGCCCAACTCTAGGCGGTGTAGACAGCGGCGCGACCGCAGCCTGCGTAATCTTAACATTTGTAGGCGCGTCAGGCCGACTGTGAGCGCATGATTACTTTCTTGGCCCACGTGCCGGGCCGGGACCCCACTTCACCCGCTGGCTTCGGCCGGCGGGCTTTTTGTCGCCTTGCGCAACTAAACTGGGCAGCCTGCAGTGTGAGCACCGATAAGAAATCGAGACGCCTCTGGATCGCCATTACATCCTCATTGCTGGGCTTGTGCTCATCCTGCTAGTTGGCCTCGCATGCGCCGTGCTGATCCAACATCCTGCCGGATAAGGAGCTTTCATTTAAGCGTAATGCCGGCCGAAGATTTCGGCCGTTACATCAATTGCGCCTGGTCCCACTGATTGCCGGTTCGGTTCAGACCTTGCATGCGAGCTCCCGCCTTGATGCTGGCGGCACGGCAACCCGCCGAGATCAGGAAGTTTCAGGTCATCAGTCCTATGGCGGCTTCACGGCGAGGGCAACTAGCCAGCCAGGTTCAGTGTTCGGCCGGCCGTGTAGGCAACAGTTCGTACGAATTCCTATTTTGGTGTGCGCCGAGTTGAGCTCGGCTTGGTGTCGGCTTCGGCGGTGCGGCGTTGAGATTCGCGAGCCAAACGCGCCTCCCTCAGCCGGGCAGTCTTCGCTGCGCGCTCTTCCCGCTCCGTATGCATGATCTCGTCAGCCGCACGCCTTGCTCGTTCGTCCCGATCATTGTTCGCTCGACTACTCATCTTACTTCCGTTTCCAACACTCACCACCAACGCTCGGCCAGACCCCTCGTTCCTCTGGCCGGATGTGCTGAACAAGGCCGCGCAGCGGAAGCGCCCGCCTTGGTGGTTTTGGTCAGGCGGTGACGCGGCCGAGTGTCGGGGTCCTCGGATCACGCGAATCTTTCAATGGCCAGATTCACCTTGGTTAGGGCGAAGGATGATCAAACCTGCACTAATGGGGTGCCCATCTTGGCAGGCAAGTGGGTAAGCGCGGACCACGGTCGTTGAGTTTTGAGTACGACTGTGGCTCGAGCCCTCGGGCCGGGAGAGTGTGCAAGGAGGATGCTTTGACGCTCGGAGCAAATCGTCCGGAGAGCGGAGGCGCGCCCACCTATAGCTGCTCCGCCATGGCGGGCAATTGACCGTGATACGAATCCTCTGGCCGACCCTCTGCGCGTGAAATACCCATTTCATAACGACTCGGTTGTGGACGGGTGTGACCACGGCTTTGCGTCGCGCGCCGCTCGCCTGAGTTGGGGAACCTCGGCACGCCTCTCGCCAATGGTCAAAGCTTCAAAACGCAAAGCGGCTGATGAAGTCGCACCTGTTTCGGACCCTCTGGGCATCTTGCGCGAGGACCGTGTTCAAGGGATTGCGCGAGGATATTCAGCCAATTCCAGTCAACCTCCGGC
>NZ_RZRX01000542.1:0-1459 GCF_003997405.1 Mesorhizobium sp. M2A.F.Ca.ET.042.01.1.1 | reverse complement strand
GCGGTTTCGGCGTCCCGCTCATTCCTGCGCGTCGCGGTTGGCGAAAGCCGGCGCGACATCTGATCTCCCCCCAAGTGGGGGAGATGGCCGGCAGGCCAGAGGGGGGCGCTGTCCCGCCGACGTCCCAGACTTTCCCCGCTCACCCCGCCCCTACTGCGTCGGCAGCAGCGGCGCGCCGGGTGATGCCAGATCCGGCGACGGAAAATCAGATGCCGGCTGGCCCGGCTGCGCCGACGCAGGCGCGGCCGGGGACGGCGGCAATCCCGGCAAACCAGAGTCCGAGGGCGTCATGCCGGGCGGCGGCGAGGCCGGCTGCTGTCCGGAATACATCAGCCTCGGCTGCCCGGCATCGGCGATCGCCGGTCCGAGGCTTCGCTGGATCAGCGCCTCGACATGGTCGTTGCGCTGGCGCGCGGTGTCGGCGCCCATCACCACCACGATCAGGTGCCGCCCGTCGGCATTATAGGAGGTGACGATGTTGTAGCCGGAAGCCCTTATGTAGCCGGTCTTGATGCCGTCAACGCCGCGCACGCGGCCCAGCATGTCGTTGTGGCCGCGCACAAGCTTGCCGCGGAACATGAAGTCGCTTTCGGAGAAATAGTGGAAATGCTGCGGGAACCGCTTTTCCAGCGCCATGCCCAGCACCGCCATGTCGCGCGCCGTGGTCACCTGGCCGTCATCGGGCAGGCCGCAGGCGTTGCGGAAATTGGTGCCGCTCATGCCGAGCGAGCGCGCCTTGGCGGTCATCATGGCGGCGAACTGGTCCTCGGAGCCGCCGCCCAGATATTCGCCCACCGCCACCGCAACGTCGTTTGCCGACTTAACCACCATGGCGCGGATGGCGGAATCGACGTCGATCGTCTCGCCGCGCCTAAAGCGCAGCTTTGTCGGCGGCTGCGAGGCGGCGTGGTCGGAAACCGGGATCCGCGTTTCCTTGGTCACCCGGCCGCTCTCCATCGCCTCGAACAGCATGTAGAGCGTCATCATCTTGGTCAGCGACGCCGGATAGCGCTGCGACCGCGAATTGACCTCGAACAGGGTCTTGCCGGTCGAGGCGTCGACCACGATCGCCGCATATTTCTGCGGCTGCGCCGGCACGGCCAGCACGCTTTCCGGCGGTGCCGCCGTCGTGCAGCCGGCGACCAGCGCGAGCACGGCCAATAGGGCGATGAGTTTCTGGAGGAGAGGGAAGGTAGGGGGCAAGACTGTTCTAAAGCTGTTGCTGAGATGCGGCGAAGCTAACGTAACCCATATGCCGCGTCCAACTGGTTAACGGCGGCAAGAAGGCATTTGCCCAGGTTTTGAGAGGTGGAGCAGATGGTTCTTTGCCCTTCGAGGTTGGCGCCGCCCCCTCATCCGGCCGCTCCGCGGCCACCTTCTCCCCGTGGGGGAGAAGAGGTTGGCGCCGGCGCTGACAATCTCCTCTCCCCGCCGGGGAGAGGTCAGCCGAGCGAAGCGG
>NZ_RZRX01000541.1:0-1466 GCF_003997405.1 Mesorhizobium sp. M2A.F.Ca.ET.042.01.1.1 | reverse complement strand
CCTCGTCCCAGCGCGGCGCGCCTACGGTGGACAGCGCCTGATAGGTGATGTCGGCCATGGCGTGGTTGGCGAGCCCCGGCCGCGACTTCGACACCCAGTGGCGCTCGTAGCGGCAGCCGCTCATCCTGGCAGCGGCTTCGGCGTTACGGTCGAGCACCGCGGTCACCTGCTCGGCCATGGCGATGGTCGGCACGCGGATCATGTACTGGATCTCGGCCAGGCTGGCCGGCAGATTGTCGGCGGTCGCCTGCCCTGCCGTCAGGATCGCCTCGCTGATCGACCAGCCGCCCTGATGGGTGAGCATGGAATCGCGCAGCGCCTTGGAGGCCATGTACATCATCATCAGCGCGTCATTGGCGCCCGGCGCCCTGACCGCCGAATGCGCTTGCGGGATGGGTGCTGCGTCGCTTGCCGCGCGGCCCCAGTTCTCGGGTTCGTCGCAGACGAAGCGGTAGATCATCGAATAGGCGGCGCCACAATGCGTGTCCCAGCGTGCGGTGTTGCAGAGCGGCAGCATGTAGAAGGGATGGAAGGAGATCATGCCGGCAAGGCCGTCATAATAGCCTTTTGCCGCATGGATCGGCTTCGAGCCTCTCACCTTCTCCGCCGGCTCGCCGGTGAAACGCAGCGTGCCCTTGATGCCATGCTCCAGCATCGCCGCCTTGGTGGCCAGAAGCCCGCCAAGGCTGCCGATGCCGAGGCCCGAATGCGGGTCGGTATGGCCGCCGGCCTGAAATCCCAAGCCTTCTCGCGGCTCCTTCACCGTCGCGGCGTCCTGGCAGTTGCCGGGCACGGCGTCATACTCGCCATACATGCCGATCACCGGGCCGTCGCCATTCGTCCAGTGGGCGCAGAACGCCGTCGGCATGCCGCCGGAGCCTTCCTCGACCGAAAAGCCCTCGCGCTTCAGCCGCTCGACATACCAGGCCGCCGACTGGTACTCGCGCCAGGCGGTCTCGCCGAAATCGAAAATGGTGCGCGTCCAGGCCGACAGCAGCGGCTGGATGCCGTCGATGCAGGCGAGCGCGGTTTCTTGCGCCGAAGTCGTCACCGGTTTGTCCATGGTCCAAGAAAAGCAGTGAAGCGGCTCGTCAAAAAGTGATATGTTTTCCCGGCTCGTGCAAATTCGGTTCACCTGAGGCCTCTTGCGAATACCGTCCACGCAGGCGCTGCGCGCCCTCGACAGTTTTGCCCGCCACGGCAGCGTATGGCGCGCCGCCGACGAGCTTCACCTTACCCGTAGCGCCGTCTCGCATCAGCTTCGGCTGCTCGAACGCGACCTCGGCTTTGATCTCTTGCAGCGCATCGGCAAGGGCGTGGCGCTGACGCCGCGCGGCCAGCGCTACGCGGCCGACGTCAGGAAGGCGCTGACCGTGCTCGGCGACGCGGGGACGCAGAACAACGGCGCCGGCGTCGGCGGCTCCTTCGCCATCTCCTGCCCGCCGGGCTTTGCCTCGATGTTCCTG
>NZ_RZRX01000540.1:0-1469 GCF_003997405.1 Mesorhizobium sp. M2A.F.Ca.ET.042.01.1.1 | reverse complement strand
TCCTTCTTCAATTTGCGCAGATCATCGAACACCTCGCCGGTCGGCAGCACCACCTCGACGCCGAGGCAGAGCTCGCGCGCATTGCCATAGGCAAGCACGCCCGTGCCGCCGGCATTGGAGGACAGATTGCCGCCGATCTGGCAGGAGCCTTGCGCGGCGAGCGAGAGCGGAAACAGCCGATCGGCGGCGTCGGCCGCCTCCTGCAGCGTTTGCAGGATGACGCCGGCTTCGGCCGTCACGGTATTCGACAAGACATCGATCTCGCGGATGCGGTTCAGCCGCGACAGCGACAGCACGATGTCGTGGCCGGATTTGTCCGGCACCTGCGCGCCGACCAGCCCTGTGTTGCCGCTCTGCGGCACGATCGGCGTACCGGTCTCGGTCGCAAGCCGCATGATGCGGCTCACTTCCTCGACACTGCCGGGCCTCAGCACCAGCGATGTGCGGCCATGCCAGAGGCCGCGCCGCTCGGTGATGTAAGGCGCGATGTCGGCCTGATCGCGCAAGGCATATTTGTCGCCGACGATTGCCGCGAAGCGGTCGATGACGGCAGGGTCGAGGTCGAAGGGCTGATCGTTCATGGCGGCAAGAACCTATGGCGCTCAGGCCTGCTTGTCACGGGGGGCAGCGGCGCGCGCGAGCCGGTCGTTGATCGCCTCGCCCAGCCCCTCGAAAGGGATCGGCTCGACGGCGATGGTCGCGGCGCCGACGCGGTCAAGCGCCTGCATGGCGGCAAAAAGGTTGCTTGCCGCCTCGCGCAGGTCGCCGGTCTCTGAGAGATTGCGCATAGCCGCCGCATCCTGCCAGCCCTCGGCGCGGTTGCGGCCGAAGGCAAGCAATGCTTCGCCCCTCACGATCTGTTGAACATTGAGCCGCATCGCCGCACCCGGCGCGTAATGCGAGGCAAGCATGCCCGGCGCCTCGATGCCGGCAGCGCCGCGCACCAGTTTCGCGCCGGCCGCCGCCTCGATCTCCTCGGCACTGACGCCGCCCGGCCTGAGCAGCCGCAATTTGCCGTCCTCGACCTTGAGGATGGTCGATTCCAGTCCGACGGGCGTCGCGCCGCCATCCACGACCAGCTTGATCTTGTCGCCGAGATCGGCGGCGACCGCCTGCGCTGTCGTGCCGGAAATCCTGCCCGAGGAATTGGCGCTGGGGGCGGCGAGCGGCCGGCCGAGCCGCGCGATCAGCTCGCCGCCGAACCCGCGCGGCATGCGCAGCGCGATCGTGTCCAGCCCCGCAGTGACCAGCGGATGGATGCCGTTGTCCGCGCGCTGCGGCAGCACCAGCGTCAATGGGCCGGGCCAGAAGGCTTGCGCGAGTTTTGCCGAGAGCGGGTCGAAGCCGGCGATACGATCCGCCATCGCGCGATCGGCGACATGGGCGATCAGCGGGTTGAAGCGCGGCCGGCCCTTGGCCTCGAAAATGCGCGCTACGGCGACGCCGTTGGTGGCATCGCCGGCCAGGCC
>NZ_RZRX01000053.1:0-28634 GCF_003997405.1 Mesorhizobium sp. M2A.F.Ca.ET.042.01.1.1 | reverse complement strand
CCATGCGGATTTCCGCCGGCGTCTCGAAGCATGGTCCAGAAGGGCGTTTATATGTGGTTTTCTGGACCATGCTTCGAGACGCCGGCGGAAATCCGCATGGCGCGCGTCATGGGCGCCAACGCGGTCGGCATGTCGACCGTGCCGGAGGTCATCCTCGCCCGCTTCCTCGGGCTCAAGGTCGCTGCCTGCTCGGTCATCACCAATCTGGCGGCCGGCATGACCGGGGCGGAACTCTCGCATCAGGAAACCAAGGACATGGCGCCGGTCGGCGGCGCGCGGCTGGCGACGATCCTGCGGCACGTCTTCCAGGACGGCTTGCCCGACTGATGCTGCCGCAGGAGATCATCCGCCGCAAGCGCGACGGCCACAGGCTCTCGTCCGACGAGATCGCGGCCTTCATCGCCGGGCTGACGGCCGGCACCATTTCCGAAGGCCAGGTCGGCGCTTTCGCAATGGCCGTGTTCCTCAACGGCATGAGCCGCGAGGAAGCGGTGGCGCTGACGATTGCCATGCGCGATTCCGGCGACGTTCTCGACTGGTCCGACCTGCCCGGCCCGGTCACCGACAAGCATTCGACGGGTGGCGTCGGCGACAATGTCTCGCTGATGCTGGCGCCGATCGTCGCCGCCTGCGGCGCGTATGTGCCGATGATCTCCGGGCGCGGCCTCGGCCACACCGGCGGCACGCTGGACAAGATGGATGCCATTCCGGGCTATGCGAGCCAGCCCGACGTGGCACTTTTCCGCAAGACGGTGCTCGAGACCGGTTGCGCCATCATCGGCCAGACCGCCGATCTTGCGCCGGCAGACCGCAGGCTCTACGCGATCCGCGACGTGACGGGCGCGGTCGAATCGATGCCGCTGATCACCGCTTCGATCCTGTCGAAGAAGCTTGCCGCGGGCTTGGGCTCGCTGGTGCTCGACGTCAAGGTCGGCAACGGCGCCTTCATGGAAAAGTCGCGCGACGCCGTCGCCCTGGCGAACAGCCTTGTCGAGGTCGCCAATGGCGCCGGCTTGAATGCGTCGGCGCTGGTGACGGGCATGAACGAACCGCTGGCCTCCGCCGCAGGCAACGCGGTCGAGGTGAAGAATGCCGTCGACTTCCTCACCGGCCGTTTTCGCGACAAGCGGCTGGAGGACGTGACGCTGGCGCTGGCGGCCGAGATGCTGCAGTCGGCGGGGCTGGTTTCGTCGCAGCAGGATGGCCTTAGGCGTGCGACCGAAGCGCTCGCCGGCGGCCGGGCAGCTTCCGTCTTCGCGCGGATGGTGGCTGTGCTTGGGGGCCCCGGCGATTTCATCGAGAACTCGGAACGATATTTGCCGAAGGCGCCGGTCGAATTGGCCGTGACGGCGGAACAGGACGGGTTCGTGACCGGCATCGCCACGCGCGATATAGGGCTGGCCGTTGTCACGCTCGGCGGCGGGCGTTCCCGTCCGGACGACAAGATCGATCATGCGGTCGGTTTGACCCGGCTGTTGCCGGTGGGCGCCGAGGCGCGCTCAGGCGAGACGCTGGCGCTGGTGCATGCCCGCACCGACGCGGAGGCGGAGGCGGCAGCGGCGGCCGTGCGTGCCGCTTATACGATCGGAGGTTCCAAGCCGCCCGCCGAGAAGACCGTGCTCAGGCGGATATTGGCGCGATAAAGCAGGTCACCGTTTCGCGGAAACGGTGACCTGCTTTAACTGTTTTGTTTTTGACGCAATTCCGGACGGAAAACCGCTGCACACTTTTCCTGGAATTGCTTATGACACTTACTGGACAAGCAGCAGCGCGCCGTCCTGGACCTGGTATTTCTGCAACCGCTGCAGGAAGCTCATGCCGATCAGGTTGGTCTGCAGCGCCCGGTCGTCAAGCACCATCGCCTGGACGTTGTCGACCGAGATCTTGCCGATCTGCAGGTGGTCGACCGTCACGACGGCGGCCTTGATCGCCCCATTGGCGGTGTTCGCCAGTTGATTGAAATCTGACGGGTTGAGCGAGATGCCGATTCTGCGGGCGGTCGAGACGTTGATGGCGACCAGCGTCGCGCCGGTGTCGATCATGCCGTCGATCTGCCGGCCGTTGAGCTTGAACTGCGATGTGAAATGGCCGCGGGCGTCGGCATTGACCAGAACCTGCCGGCCGAGCGGCATCGGCTTGGCCGGGACCGAGACGAGATTGACCTGGGGCTCGGCCTTCGGCGCCGCCGGCCGCGGGGCATCGGCCGATTTCAGCAGGCCGTCCACCAGATGCGGATTGGCCTGAAAGACGATCGGAATCGAGGCCGAGGTTCCGGCAAAGATGCCGAGGATGAGAAGCTTGCGCAGCATGGATGCCCCTTAGATCAAGGCCGCATCCTTAGGCCGACATGGTGTTTTGAGCTTTAACGTGGGCCGGAACTGCGCGGTTGTGTAAACGCGCGGTAAACGGATGCGCTCACTTGGTCCCGTACATGCGGTCGCCGGCGTCGCCGAGGCCAGGCATGATATAGCCCTTGTCGTTCAACTGGCGGTCGATCGAGGCGGTGAAGATCGGCACGTCCGGATGCGCCTTGGTGAAGCGCTCGATGCCTTCGGGGGCGGCGAGCAGGCAGAGGAAGCGGATGTTGGTGGCGCCGCGTCCCTTCAGCTTGTCGATCGCGGCGATCGCCGAATTGGCGGTCGCCAGCATCGGATCGACGACGATCACCAGGCGGTCGGCAAGGTCGCTCGGCGCCTTGAAGAAATATTCGACGGCTTCCAGGGTCTCATGGTCGCGGTAGAGGCCGATATGGGCGACGCGGGCGGCCGGCACCAGATCGAGCAGGCCCTCGAGCAGGCCGTTGCCGGCGCGCAGCACCGAGGCGAAGACCAGCTTCTTGCCTTCCAGCGTCGGCGCCTCCATCTCCTCGATCGGCGTCTCGATCATGGTCGTGGTCAGCTCGAGATTACGAGTCACCTCATAGCCGAGCAGAAGCGAAATCTCGCGCAGCAGCCGCCGGAAGCCGGCCGTCGAGGTCTCCTTCTTGCGCATGATGGTCAGCTTGTGCTGGACAAGGGGGTGGTCGACGACGGTGACGCCCTGCATCGTGATCTCCTGAAATTCCGGCTGCTGGAAGCGACCCTAGCGACAATGCGCCGGCCAAGGAACCGCCCGGCGGCCATCCACCACAGCTTTTGCCTTAAATCCAGAAGAAGGACGAATCCAGCAGAGAGTTAGCGGCCGACGCCGTTGACACGGGCAAGCAGGGCGGCCTTGGTTTTCTTGTCCACGAACGCTGCCTCGATGGCCGTCCTCGTGACGGCGGTAAGCGCCTTGTCGTCCATGCGGAAATGCTCGGCGGCGATATCGTATTCGCGCTTCAGCGAGGTCCAGAAATAGGGCGGGTCGTCGGAGTTGAGCGTCACCTTGCAGCCCGCAGCGCGCAGCGCCGGAAAAGGATGGTCGGCGAAGCTGTCGAAGACTTTCAAAGCGACGTTGGAGCCCGGGCAGCATTCCAGCACCACCCCCTCGGCGGCGATGCGGCGGACGAGGTCCGGGTTCTCGATGGCGCGCACGCCATGACCGATGCGCGAGGGACGGATGTGGTCGAGAGCCGCCTGGACACTTTCCCATCCCATCAGCTCGCCGGCATGGATGGTGATGCCGAGGCCGGCTTCACGCGCGATCTCGAAGGCCCGCACATAGTCCTCGAAGTCACCGATGCGCTCGTCGCCGGCGACGCCGAAACCGGTCACCAGCGGATGGCCGCAGCGTGCCGCGAAGCGTGCCGCCTGCTCGATCGCCTCGACCCCGACATGGCGCACGCCGGTGACGATCATGCGGCCTTCGATCCCTGTCTTGGCCTTGGCGCGGGCCATGCCTTCGCCCAGCGCGTCGGTATAGGCTTTTGGCGAGAGGCCGGCCTTTACCGCATGGTCCGGCGAGGTGAAGACCTCGGAATAGATGGCGCCGTCGCGAGCGAGGCTGGTCAGATAATAGTCGGCGAGACGCGCATAATCGTCTTCCGTGCGAAACAGGTCGGAAGCGAAATCGTAAGCGGCGAGAAACGAGGTGAAATCGTGCCAGACGAAGGAGCCGTTCTGGATATAGGGCGAGGGATCCTTGCCATATTTGCGGGCCTGGCTGACGACAAGCTCCGGTGCCGCCGCGCCTTCGATATGGCAGTGCAACTCGGCCTTCAAAATCATGCGGTCATTGCGCCCAGCATGCTGTTCTCGCACGGAATCTGGCCGGAAAATCATGCGGGACCTTTCTCGACCGGGTTTTGCAGGCGCGGCCGAAAACCGCGCCTTGGACAATAGCGTCGGCACCATCGATCGGCTATGGTCCCGCCGGTTTTATGACGGATCAAAATAATGTCAGTTGAGAGAACCACGGCCGCGGGCGGCATGGAAACCTCCTATGGTTTCAGGAAGGTCGGGGCAGGCGAGAAGCAGCCCCTGGTCAATGACGTCTTCCATAAGGTGGCCAATCGATACGACCTGATGAACGATCTGATGTCGGCCGGGTTGCATCGGTTGTGGAAGGACGCGATGGTCGCATGGCTGAACCCGCCGAAGCGGCCGGGCTGGAAGGTGCTCGATGTCGCCGGCGGCACCGGGGACATCGCCTTCAGGATCGTCGAGGCCAGCCAGCGCCAGGCCCATGCCACCGTGCTCGACATCAACGGTTCCATGCTCTCCGTCGGCCGCGACCGCGCCGAGAAGCTGGGGCTCGCGGCAAACACCGACTTCGTCGAGGCCAATGCCGAGGAATTGCCGTTCGAGGACGAGACCTTCGACGCCTATACGATCGCCTTCGGCATCCGCAACGTGCCGCGCATCGAGGTGGCGCTTGCCGAAGCCTATCGCGTGCTGAAGCGCGGCGGGCGGTTTCTGTGCCTGGAATTCTCGGAGGTCGAGATGCCGCTGCTCGACAAGGCCTATGAGGCCTGGTCGTTCAACGCGATCCCCAGGATAGGCAAGGCGGTGACCGGCGACGGCGAGCCCTACTCCTACCTCGTCGAATCCATCCGCAAGTTCCCCAACCAGCAGAATTTCGCGGCGATGATCACCCGCGCCGGCTTCGATCGCGTCACCTTCCGCAACTATTCCGGCGGGATCGCCGCCCTTCATTCCGGCTGGAAGCTTTGAAGCAGGCCCCCTTGAAGCAGGCTCCTTTGAAACAGGCCCTCTTGAATCGGGATGGCGAATGAGCAGCGTCGCCGCCGCCTTCAGGCTCGCCCGGGCCGGCTGGGTGCTGGTCCGCGAGGGCGTCGTCGCGGCGTTGCCGGGCGAAGAGCTCTCCGGCATGCCGAAATTCGGCTGGAGCGTTGCGCGGCTTTTCACCCGCCGCCGGGCGCTGAGCTATCAGCGCGGCGACAGGCTGGCACGCGCCGTGGTGCGGCTCGGACCCTCCTATGTCAAGCTCGGCCAGTTCCTGGCGACGCGGCCCGATGTCGTCGGCAATGACATGGCGCTCGACCTCGCGCTGTTGCAGGACAAGATGCACACCTTTCCGAAGGCAGAGGCGGTCCACGCGATCGAGGCCTCGCTCGGACGCAGGATCGACGACCTCTATTTGGGCTTCGGCGAACCGGTGGCGGCGGCCTCGATCGCGCAGGTGCACAGGGCCGAGGTCATGCGCGAGGGCACTGCTTCGCGCGTGGCGGTGAAGGTCATCCGGCCCGGCGTGCGGCACCGCTTCTTCCAGGACCTCGAAAGCTATTTCCTCGCCGCCCGCCTGCAGGAGAAGTACATCCCCTCGTCGCGCCGGCTGCGCCCGGTCGAGGTGACGCAGACGCTGGCGCAGACCACCAGGATCGAGATGGACCTGCGGCTGGAGGCGGCCGCACTTTCGGAGCTCGGCGAGAACACCAAGGACGATTCGGGATTCCGCGTGCCGGCAGTCGACTGGGAACGGACCGGCCGCGACGTGCTCACCATGGAATGGATCGACGGCGTCAAGATGAACGACATCGCCGGCCTTGCCGCCGCCGGCCATGACCTCAAGGCGATTGCCGCCAATCTCATCCAGTCGTTCCTGCGGCACACGCTGCGCGACGGCTTCTTCCATGCCGACATGCATCCAGGGAACCTGTTCGTCGAGGCGGACGGCACCATCGTCGCCGTCGATCTCGGCATTGCCGGGCGGCTCGGCAAGAAGGAGCGGCGCTTCCTGGCGGAGATCCTCTACGGCTTCATCGTGCGCGACTATCAGCGCGTCGCCGAGGTGCATTTCGAGGCGGGCTACGTGCCGCGCCAGCACAATGTCTCGGCCTTCGCGCAGGCGATCCGCGCCATCGGCGAGCCGATCCACGGCCAGTCGGCCGACACCATCTCGATGGCGAAGCTTTTGACGCTTCTCTTCGAGGTCACCGAACTGTTCGACATGGCGACGCGTCCGGAACTGATCCTGCTGCAGAAGACCATGGTGGTGGTGGAAGGTGTCGCCCGCACGCTCGATCCGGCCTTCAACATGTGGAAGACTTCGGAACCGGTGGTGGGCGACTGGATCGCCGGCAATCTCGGTCCGCGCGGGCTGCTCACCGACGCGCGGGACGGCGCCAAGGCGCTGCTGGCGCTGGCGAGGCAGGCGCCGGACCTCGCAGCCCGCACCGACCGGCTGTCGCGCGAGATCGACCTGATGGCCGAGAACGGCCTGCGCTTCGACGAAGCGACCGCGCGAGCCATCGGCAAGGCCGAGGCGCGCCACACCCGTTCCGGCCGCGTGGCGCTTTGGGTGATTGCGCTGACGCTGATCTACATCGCGTGGAAATTGCTCTGACACCCATGCGTCTTGTCGGCGATTGATTGCATTGCTATCATTGCAAGCGCTGTTTGAACCGAGTGCAATCACATGGCCAGCATCACGATCCGCAATCTCGATGACGAGGTCAAGGACTTGCTCCGGCAGCTCGCCGCCGAAAATGGCTGCTCGATGGAGGAGCAGGCGCGAGCGATGATTCGCGCTGCGGTCGAGGGGCGGGCGGGGCAGTCGGACCGCATCGGCCAGATCGAGCAGACGCTGCGTGCGCTGACAGGTTCGAAGGAGCAGGCGACGCCGGTTGTCGCGGCATCCGGCAAGCCGGTCGCGCGAGGCTCTCTCTCCGGCAAGCGCATCCTGCTGATCATCGGCGGCGGCATCGCCGCCTATAAATCGCTTGATCTGATACGGCGGCTGCGCGAGCGCGGCGCTTCGGTGCGGGTGGTGATGACGTCGGCAGCGCAGGAATTCGTCACCACGCTGTCGGTCGGCGCGCTTTCGGCCGACCATGTCTTTACCGAGCTGTTCGACCGCAAGGAGGAGCACGATGTCGGCCATATCAGGCTGTCGCGCGAGGCCGATCTGCTGGTGGTGGCGCCGGCCACCGCCGACCTGATGGCGAAGCTTGCCAACGGCCATGCCAACGACCTTGCCTCGACGGTGCTTCTGGCCACCGACAAGAAGGTGCTGATGGCGCCGGCGATGAACCCGAAGATGTGGGCGCATGCTGCCATGTGCCGCAACCGGGCGACGCTGCAGAAGGATGGCATCGCCTTTGTCGGCCCCGCCAGGGGCGAGATGGCCGAAAGCAACGAAGCCGGCGAGGGCCGGATGGCCGAACCGCTCGAGATCGTCGCTGCGATCGAGACCATGCTCGACGAGAAGCCGAAGCCGCTGTCTGGCCGCCGGATCATCGTCACTTCCGGGCCGACGCATGAGCCGATCGACCCGGTGCGCTACATCGCCAACCGCTCGTCGGGCAAGCAGGGCCATGCCATCGCGGCCGCGCTGGCGAAGCTCGGCGCCGATGTGCGGTTGGTTTCCGGTCCGGTGAACATCCACGATCCCGCCGGTGTTGCGACCACCCATGTCGAGACGGCCGCGCAGATGAAGCAAGCGGTCGAGAGCCTGCTGCCGGCGGATGCCGCTGTCTTTGTCGCGGCGGTCGCCGACTGGCGCACGGCCAATGCCGCCGGCGAGAAGATGAAGAAGGTGGCGGGCGAAGGGCCGCCGTCACTGCAGATGATCGAGAACCCGGATATCCTGGCCGGCATCGGCCATCATGCGCAGAGGCCTGCCCTTGTCGTCGGCTTCGCCGCCGAAACGCAGGATCTGATCGCCAATGCCGAGGCCAAGCTCAAGAAAAAGGGCGCCGACTTCATCGTCGCCAATGACGTCTCGCATGAAAGCGGCATCGGCCCGTCGGGCGTGATGGGCGGCGACCGCAACAAGGTGCGCATCGTCTCCAGGAGCGGCGTTGAGGAATGGCCGGAGATGGGCAAGGACGAGGTGGCGGCGCGGCTCGCCGCGCTCATTGCGGAGCGGCTGCAGACCGTCGTGGTGTGAGGCCGAAGCCGGCGCTTGGGTCGCCGGCCCTCGACGTCACTCGGCGGCGATGCCGGGACGGCTCGTGTTCGCGGCGAGCCCGGCCTCGATCGACTCGGCGATGATCTTCAGGCCGAGATCCAGCTCTTCCTCGGAGATCGTCAGCGGCGGGGCGATGCGGAAGACGCCGCCCATGCCGGGCAGCTTGACGATGTTCATGCTGAGACCGCGCCGGAACGCCTCAGCCGCGATCGCGGCGCCAAGCTGGTGGTCGGGAACCCTGTCCTTGCGGTCCTTGACGATCTCGACGCCGAGCAGGAGACCGCGCCCGCGCACGTCACCGACGCATTCATAACGTTGCTTCAGGCTGGACAAGCCGGCAAATAGTTTCGCCCCCATGCTGCGCGCCCGTTCAACGAGCTTTTCTTCCTCCACCACATCGAGCACCGCCAGGCCCACGGCCGCCGGCAGCGGATCGGAAACATGCGTGGTGTAGAAGAGAAAACCTTTCGCATGCGCTTCCTCCTCGATCTCGGCCGTCGTCATGACGGCCGACAGCGGAAGGCCGGCGCCGATCGTCTTGGAAAGCGTCAGGATATCCGGCGTGATGCCGTCCCTCTCGAAGGCGAACATATGGCCGGTGCGGCCGATGCCTGTCTGCGCCTCGTCCAGGATCAGCAGCATGCCGCGCTCGCGGCACTTCTGCTGGAGAGCCGCCAGATAGCCCTGCGGCAGTTCCAATATGCCGCCGCTCGACAGGATCGGTTCGGCGACGAAGGCCGCCAGGTTGCCCGTCGACTGGCTGTCGACCAGATCGAACGCGTCGTCGAGCTCGGTCTGCCAATCCAGCGAGCCGTCGGCATGCTTGAAACGCGGCCGGAAACTGTTCGGCGCCGGGATCGCGAGCGAGCCGACCGCGGCAGGTCCATAGCCCTTGCGACCGGCGCTGTAGGTTGCTGACGCCGCCACGCCGGTCATGCCGTGCCAGCTCTTCGAAAAGGCGACGATCTCGTGCTTGCCGGTTACCAGCTTGGCCATGCGGATCGCGGCTTCGTTCGATTCCGCGCCGGTCGACAAAAGCAGCACCCGGTCGAGCCTCGGCGCCAGCGCCGCCAAGCGCCCGGCAAGCTCGACCACGGGACGGGACAGCATGCCGCTGAACAGATGCGCGACCTGACCCACCTGGCGGCTCACCGTCGAGACAATGCGGGGATGCGAATGGCCGAGCAGCGCGCTCATCTGGCCGGAGGTGAAATCGAGGATCGGCTTGTCATCCGCATCGTAGACGAAGGATCCCGCCGCGCGCTCGATGATAGCGGGCTCGAACGCGCCGCCATAGCGTATCAGATGCTTTTGCGCCGCATTCCAAAACCCGCGATCCTGGTTTTTCGACATCGTTCCAGCTCCACCAAAGCCTCTGGACGACTAGATAGCGCTTGGCGTTGGTGCAGTAAAATTGATAGTAATCGGATCCGGATATCAACGGATTTGATATGCAGGCTCCGCTCGATCTCAAGCTCCTGTCGACATTCGTGCGCGCGGCGCATTCCGGCACGCTGAGCGCCGTTGCGGTGCAGGTCGGCCGTACGCAATCGGCCGTCACCATGCAGATCCAGCGATTGGAGGAAGCGCTTGGCCAGAGCCTTTTTCATCGCAGCGGCAGCGGCGTGCGGCTCACCGGCAGCGGCGAACGTTTTCTTGCCTATGCCGAGCGCATCCTCAAAATCCATGACGAGGCGATCTCGGCCTTTTCCGACAAGGGCTTGCATGGGTCGATCATCTTCGGCAGCCCCGAAGACTATTTGAGCGCGTTCTTCCCGGCGCTCTTGAAGGGTTTTGGCACCATGTATCCCGATGTCGAGATCAAGGTGGTCTCGGCGCCGACGGTCGAACTGCGCACGCTCATCAATGCGCGTCAGGTCGACCTGGCGCTCGTTTCCACACCCAACCCAGGCGATGCGCCGGATGTCGTGCGCAGGGAATCGCTGGTCTGGGTCGGCAGCCGGCCAACCCTGGAACTCTACGATTTCGGCGACACCGTTCCGCTCGCCCTGGCGGCGTCGAACGCGATCGACCACAAGGGGGCCTGCGAGGCCATGGCTCGCGCCGGCCTGCGCTACAAGATAGCCTATGCCTCCAACAGCCTTGCCGGGCTGATCGCCGTTGCGCGGTCAGGGCTGGCGATCAGCGTGATGGCGGAGGGGGCGGTGCCGCCCGATCTCCATATTCTCGGCGCTCCGCTTCCTCCGCTGCCCGGGCTCGGCATTGTGATCGTTTTCGCCGATGCGGAACGATCGCCCGCGGCCACGGCCTTTGCCGATCACATCCGCAAGGTTCTGCCGTCGCTATGAGGGTCTGCCGCCTCGCAGCCTCTCGATCAGCTCGTGGTCTGGAACGTCAGCCCGCGGCCATTTGCGGCCGGTTCGCCGTCAACGACATCCTGAGCGCGGCCAGGCACCCGACGATCCCGAGCGGCACGAAAGCCAGGAACAGCCAGCCAGCGACGATCGCGGCCGCCTCGCGACTCAGGCCATCGGAGAACCCACAGGCATTAGCGATAATGCCGGCAAGGGCGGCGCCTACCGCATAGCCGATGCGCTGCATCGTCGGCACGGCGGCCGAGGCGATGGTCTGTTCGCCCTCGCGCGCCGAGGCGACGATGACGCGGGTCAGGAACGGCCAGGCGACGCCGAAGCCGCCGCCTTGGAAAAGGGCGCAAAGCAGGATCAGGGGGATCGAGCCGATCGGGATCGTGTAGGCGAAACCGGCGAGGCCGGCGGCGATCATCAGAGCGCCGACGACGATGATCGACCGCTCGCGGTGCAGCGGCGCATTGGCGACGGCGATCGACAGGATCGACCAGGCAATCGATTCGGCGGCGATGATGTAGCCTGTCGTCAGGATCGGGATGCCGTGCAACGTGGTCAGCAGCAACGGCCCGTAGATGGCGAAGGTGCAGGTCGCCACGGAGAAGGCGGCCACCATGGTCATGCCGCTGCCGAGCGCGGAATTCCAGGAAAAGAGTTGCGAGGGAAACAGGCGCGAGCGCGGCTTCAGCGCATCGACGCGGAAGAACAGCGCGAGGCCGGCCAGGCCGAGCAGTATGAGCAGCGACGAGCGCAGCAAGGCGATGTCGACGCCAGCGGCGGCGATCAGCACGACGCTGACGGCAAGGCAGCCGAGCGCCAGGAAGGGAAAGGCGGGCGTCGGGCCGGCGCCGGCCTGCGGCCGCTTCGCCTGCGGCGTGCCAAGCACGGCAAAGCTTGCGAGCGCCATGGCCGCACCGCCAAACGTGAAGACACCGAAGGCCCAGCGCCAGGACAGGAAATCGACCATGATTGCGCCGAGCATCGGGCCGCTGAAGGCGGCGACACCCCAAATCGCCGAGATGATGCCGAAAAGCTGCGGCCAGATATTGCGCGGGAACAGGCGCTCGACCGAGACGAAGGCAAGCGAGACGAGCGCGCCGCCGCCCAGGCCTTCGACCAGCCGCCCGGCCAGGAAGACGGGCATCGATGGCGCGGTCGCGCAGACCAGCGCGCCAGCAGCATAAAGAAGGGCCGCGGCCATCATGTTGGTGCGCAGGGCGACGAAGCTGACCAGCCGGCCGGCGGCGGCACCCGCGACGATGGCGCCGAGTTCGTATACGGCCAGCGACCAGCCGACGAACTGCACGCCGGCAATGTCGCCGACCATCGCCGGCATGACCGTCGCGATCATCGTCTCATTGGTGGCATGGAGCAGGATGCCGAGGCTGATGAAGCAGAAGCGTGCCAAGTCGCCATTTGCCCACAGCGCGGGCCAATCTATCTTGTCGCCGCCTGCCTTGTTGCCGCTTGCTGCCGTCACGTCGATCTCCTGCTTGCGATCCGCAGCCTCATCCGCATTGCGAATGGGCGCCAGGTCCAGTTCGGCAGGGCTTGTAGAACCTCAAGCGCGATTGAGCTCAAGAGGCTTTTTCGCTTGTCGTGGAAGGAAGGCTCCACCGGCCCTGGTGGTCAGTCAGCTCGCTGTGCTGCGCAGCTGGAACTGGCTGACGCCGATGGCGATGTTGAGACCGGTCTGGGTCTGGACGCTGAGCGGCTGCAGGGTGAAGGCGTTGCCGGTGCCGCCGACCAGGAGATTGGCGCCGGCGCCGACCGCGGCGGTCACTTCGGCGCTGGCGCCGACATAGTCGCCGGCGAGCGCACCCGGGGCGTAGATGTTGTTCATCGGCGTCAGCACCAGCCAGCGCATCACGCTCTGGCTGGTGGTGCCGATGTCGAGGCCGTATTTGTTGACGGCGCCGAAATAGGCTTCCGGCGCGAAGGTCTTGTCGGCCGGCGTGAAGGTGCAGCTCAGGTCCTTGCTGGAGCCGAAGACGAAGCCGGTACCTCCGCCGATGGCGCAATCCAGGACGCCGAGCTCGACGCCGCCCGTCTCGGCTCCGGCTTGCGCGGTGAATGCGGCGATTACGATCGCGGCTGCGGCAATGATTCTCGACATGATCTTCCCCCAAAAGCATGCGGCCCGGAACGGCTACAATGTCCTGTTCCGGGCCGCGCGTATAGGAGCGGATATCGTTAGCGGCGATGCGCCTACTTGTAGGAGTGAACGAGGTCCAGCGACGCCACCGCGACGGCGAGGTTGACGCCGGTCTGCGCCTGCACGCTGAGCGGCTCCAGCATGAAGGCGCCGTCGAGGCCGCCGACCAGGAGATTGGCTCCGCCGCCGGTCACGACGGAAGCCTCGGCGTTGACGCCGTAATAGCTGCCGGCGAGGTCGCCCGCCTCATGATGGCGCGTGGCGGCAAGCACCGCCCAGACGAGCTGGCCCTGATGCGTCTGGCCGAGGTCGACGCCGAGCTTGGAGATCATGCCGGTGTACTGCTCGGCCGGACCGTGATGATAGGGACGGAAGGTGCAGGACACGCCCTTGTTGGACGTGATGACATAGCCGACGCCGCCATCGATGGTGCAATCGAGCGTGCCGAGCCGGAGCGTGCCGGCGCTGACTGGGGAAGCGAGGACCGTGGCGGCAAGCGCGGCAGCGGCACAGGCAAGGGATTTGATCATTGGAAAGGTCCTTTCGCGAAAATCTTGGCCCCGGCTTAAACGGTCGAGGCGCAAGGAGCGTTCCGCCGAAAACTTGGCGCGAACATGGCAAAGGTTAACGCATTGCCCTGGGCGGTTAACGGATCACTATCGGCGTCGCCGCGGCGCAACACCGCGGTCGCCGGCGGCGACCGCGCCCGGCGCGAGATGCCCTTCCGTTACCGGTTTCAGCTGGCGTTGCCGCCGGTGCGCGACAGGCCGTCCTTGGCCGGCTGGTAGTTCGGGTCGAGGTGGATCGCCTCGCGGTAGGACTTGGCGGCCCTGACCTTGTCGCCACGGCGCTCGTAGATCAGCGCCTGGTTGGCCCAGGCCTCGGCATTCTTGCCGTCGAGCTTGATGGCCATGTTGAAGTCGGAGAAGGCGTTGTCCTCGTCGCCTGTCGCAAGATAGGAGAGGCCGCGGCCGTTGTAGGGCTCGGCGGCGTCCGGCGCCAGCGAGATGGCGGTCGAGAAATCCTCGATGGCGAATTTATGCTGGCCCTGGCTCTGATAGATCAGGCCGCGATTGTGGTAGGCGCGCGCATCCGTGGTGTCGAGCTGGATCGCCTTCTGGAAGTCGTTGAAGGCATCCTGGGTGCGGCCCGCCTTACGGTAGAGATTGCCGCGGCCGATATAGGCGGCATCGTAGTTGGCGTTGATCTGGATTGACCGGTTGTAGTCAGCCAGAGCCGCTTCCTGATTGCCGAGGAAACGCTGGATCAGCGCGCGGTTCGAATAGGCCTGGTAGAAATTCGGGTTGAGCTGAATGGCCTGGTTGAAGTCCTTCAGCGCCGCCTGGTACTGGCCGCCGCGGCCATAGGCCGAGCCGCGCACATTGTAGCCCTCGGGATCCTGCGGATTGCGCTGGATGACCGCCGAGAGCGAGGAGATGTTCTCGCTTGAGCCTTGCGCCTTGTCGATCGAGTTGAACTCACCCGTCGGGGCTGTCTGACATGCTGCAAGCATCAGACCCGAAAGCAGGGCCGCCGTCAGGGCGAAGCCGCGAAAAGCGGTTCCACGCTCCACGGTAATAGCGTTCATCTTTGTCCTCACTGCCGCAGCGCCGTCAGTCCGTTCCCTCTCCGAACCGGCTCGAATCTATAAACAAAAAGGTGGCGGCGATTCCGCATCGCGCCACCTTCGGTATCCTTCGAAAAGGACGAAAAATAGGCGTTATGAGCGCGGCGAACGCGGCGCGCCACCAGCACCGGCCGGAGCCGGACGCGGGGTCATCGGCAGCAGGCCTTCGCGCTGGGCGCGCTTGCGGGCCAGCTTGCGGGCGCGGCGCACGGCTTCGGCCTTCTCGCGGGCACGCTTCTCGGACGGCTTCTCGTAGTGACCGCGCATCTTCATTTCGCGGAAAATACCTTCGCGCTGCATTTTCTTCTTCAGCGCGCGAAGCGCCTGATCAACGTTGTTGTCGCGGACGAGTACCTGCACGGGCAATCCTGTCTTCGGGTTTGAAATCGTTAGGCAATCGGCCATAGCCGGGATGCCTCCGCGGCGAGTTGCACCGCGAATTGTGGCGGCTGATAGCAGAATCACGCTGGGATGTCCACCTCTGATTGCGCGAAAGCGCGATCAAAAACCCGAGTGCTGCGTCCCGACGTTTATTCGCCCTACGCCGTCGTCAGATGGAGGCGGGCAAAGTCCTCGAAAAACTCGCCATAGTCGCAGGTGATTTCCTCGCCGGCGGCGATGTCGCGAATGGCGGTGGCGCCGCCATGTTGCGAGAAATCCGTGTTTGGCCGCTCGGAGTGGTTCATGAAGCGGCCATTGTCGACCTCATAGACCATGAAGCCGGGCTTGTCCGGGCTCGGATAGGCATAGCGGTCGAGTAGTTCCCTCAGATGAGGGGATGCCGCTTCATATTTTTCCATCGGGATCAGGCGGTCGAAATCGGGGTCGAGCCGCCAGATCGAAGCACCTTTGCGGATCGGCTCGGCAGCGAAGACACCGACGCCCTCGATGGCGCTCTGCGCAACATAGGTCCTGATCAGCAACATCGTTCCGGTCCGATTTCGACGGGAAACGAAAATCGTCAAAACGGGCCGAAATGCAAGGCCGTATCGCGATATTTCAGCGGATGAGTGTGCCCGCCGTCCGCCTCACGGATCACGTCCGGTTGATCGAAGCGTCCGGCTTTGGCCGCGGCGTAGGTCGCTGTTGCCCTACTGCCGCAACAGCCAGCCCAGCCGGTCCAGGGAGAAGGCGTAGCTGAGGGCGATCAGCAGGGCCATGACGGTGCCCGCGGCCGCGTGACCGACCAGATAGAATCCGGCGGCGCCGCCGAACAGTATGACGAGTTCCAGCGCCAGCCGCGCCGCGCCCGGCACAGGAACCGGCGCGCGGCCTGACCGGCTCGGGTCATTGGGAACCGCGAAGGTTCCCCACAGCGCAGCCGCGACAAGTGGCAAGGCCAAGGCGAAGGGCCAGCGCCACCACCCTTCGGACAGGCTCCAGCCTGCCATGCCGAGCCCGAGCAGCGCCGCAAGCTCCAGCAGAAAGCGCAGGGTCAGATTCCACCAGGCGTTGCCCATATCGATCCTCCAGGTCTCGGAGCAGCCGGTATGGCCGATCGCGGCTGTGGCTGCCAGCCCGGACGCCATCCTTTTCGGCATGGCGCAAAGCGGCAAGCGCCGTCGCAAACAGCGCAAGGATGACATCGCGGTTTCGCTAGTGATACTCCTCGCGTGACGGGCGGACGACATCCGCGATTTTTGGCGCGAGGCTATAACGTGAAGAAATATTCGGTATTCGCCATCGCCCGCGAGGCGATGCGCGGCCACAAGGGCTGGGAAGAGCAGTGGACCTCGCCCGAGCCGAAAAAGGAATACGACGTCATCATCGTCGGCGCCGGCGGGCACGGCCTGGCGACGGCCTACTACCTGGCGAGCGAGCACGGCATCACCAACATCGCGGTGCTGGAAAAGGGCTGGCTCGGCGGCGGCAACACCGGTCGCAACACCACAATCATCCGCTCCAACTATCTCTATGACGAAAGCGCCGGCATCTACGACCATGCGCTGAAGCTGTGGGATGGGTTGAGCCAAGAGCTCAACTACAACGTCATGTATTCGGCGCGCGGCGTCATGATGCTGGCGCACAACGTGCATGACGTGCAGGTGTTCAAGCGCCATATCCATGCCAACCGCCTCAACGGCATCGACAATGAGTGGCTGACGCCGGAAGAGGCGAAGGCATTCTGTCCACCGCTCAACATCTCCAAGGAAGCGCGCTATCCGGTGATGGGCGCAGCGTCGCAGCGGCGCGGCGGCACGGCGCGTCACGACGCGGTAGCCTGGGGCTATGCGCGCGGCGCTTCGGCGCGCGGCGTGCACATCATCCAGAACTGCGAGGTCACCGGCATCAAGCGGGCGGCGAACGGCGCGGTCAGCGGCGTGGAGACGACGCGCGGCTTCATCGGCGCCAAGAAGATCGGCGTGGTCGCCGCCGGCCATTCGTCGGTGATCATGAACATGGCCGGTGTGCGCATGCCGCTCGAAAGCTATCCGCTGCAGGCGCTGGTGTCGGAGCCGGTCAAGCCGGTGGTGCCCTGCGTGGTGATGTCCAACACCGTGCACGCCTATATCTCGCAGTCAGACAAGGGCGAGCTCGTCATCGGCGCCGGCACCGACCAGTATGTCTCCTATTCGCAGACCGGCGGCCTGCACATATTGCAGCACACGCTGGACGCCATCTGCGAGATGTTCCCGATCTTCACACGCATGAAGATGCTGCGCTCCTGGGGCGGCATCGTCGACGTCACGCCCGACCGCTCGCCGATCCTGGCAAAGACGCCGGTCAAGGGGCTCTACGTCAATTGCGGCTGGGGCACCGGCGGCTTCAAGGCGACGCCCGGCTCGGGCAATGTCTTCGCGCACACGATCGCGAAGGACGAGCCGCACCCGATCAACGCGCCCTTCACGCTCGAGCGCTTCCGCACTGGCCGCCTCATCGACGAGGCCGCGGCGGCGGCGGTGGCGCACTGATGATGGCTCAGCCGCTTTGCGATCAACAGGCCGGCGCGCGCGTCGGTCACGGCAAGTTTTAGGATCACCCAGATGCTTCTCATCCGCTGTCCCTATTGCGAGGAAGAGCGCCCGGAACTCGAGTTCCGCAATGCAGGCGAAGCGCATATCGCGCGCCCGACCAACATTGCCGCCGAGAGCGACGACGATTTCGAGAAATTCTTCTTCATCCGCGCCAACCCGAAGGGCGTCATCTATGAGCGCTGGCGCCACATCCATGGCTGCGCGCGCTTCTTCAACGCCGTGCGCGACACCGTCACCGACAAGTTCGTCATGACCTACAAGGCCGGCGAGCCGAAGCCCGCGAAGCTGCCCGGAGCCGCGAAATGAACGCCATGTTCCGCATTTCCGGCGCCGGTCGCCTCAGCCAGGCGAAGACCGCCTCCTTCAGTTTCGACGACAAGTCCTATGTCGGCATCGAGGGCGACACGCTCGCCTCGGCGCTGCTCGCCAATGGCGTGCATCTGGTCGGGCGATCGTTCAAATACCATCGGCCGCGCGGCGTCCTGTCGGCCGGCGCGGAAGAGCCCAACGCGCTGGTGCAGATCGTGCGCGACGATGCGCGCAAGACGCCGAATGTGCGCGCCACCGTCCAGGAGCTCTATGACGGGCTGACCGCCCATTCGCAGAACCGCTGGCCGTCGCTTTCCTTCGACATCGGCGCCGTCAATGACATCGCCTCGCCGCTATTTTCGGCCGGCTTCTACTACAAGACCTTCATGTGGCCGAAGTCGGCTTGGAAGAGCCTTTACGAGCCGAAGATCCGCGCCGCGGCCGGCCTTGGCGTTTCTCCGGACAAGCCGGACCCGGACCACTATGCCGCGCGCTACGCGCATTGCGAGGTGCTGGTGTTGGGCGGGGGTGCTGCCGGCGTTGCAGCTGCCCTTGCCGCCGCCGAAACGGGCGTGCGGGTGATCCTCGCCGACGAGCAGGCCGAATTCGGCGGCAGCCTGCGCTTCGAGAGCGGCGCCAGGATCGATGGCCAGGACGGCTATGCCTGGGCGCAAGCCGCGATCGCGAAGCTCAAGGCGATGGACAATGTGCGGGTGCTCTCCCGCACCACGGCCTTTGGCTATTACGCGCAAAACTTCGTCGGCCTGGTAGAGCGGGTCAGCGATCACCTGAAGAATCCCGGCCACGACCTAGCGCGCGAACGCCTGTGGCAGGTTCGCGCCGGCCGCGTGGTGATCGCCACCGGCGCCATCGAGCGCCATATGGTGTTCGCCAACAACGACCGTCCTGGCGTGATGCTGGCGTCCGCGGCGCGCACCTATCTCAACCACTATGGCGTCGCGGTGGGCAGGAATGTCGGCGTCTATACGGCCAATGATTCCGCCTATGCCGCGGCGATCGATCTCAAGAAGGCCGGCGTCAATATCGCGGCCATCGTCGACCTGCGCGACAATCCAACCTGTCCGGTGGTCGACGAGGCGAGGGCGCTCGGCATCGAGATCAATTTCGGCCGCGCGGTGGTGAGCGCCGGCGGCAAGCTGCGCGTGTCATCCATGACCGTGCAGCCGAAGAATGGCGGCGGCGAACGCACCATCCCGGTCGACGCGATCCTGATGTCGGCCGGCTGGACGCCGTCGGTGCATCTGTTCTCGCAGTCGCGCGGCAAGGTCGCCTTCAACGACGAGACCAAGCGCTTCGTGCCCGGCACCTACGCGCAGGATTGTGTCTCGGTCGGCGCCTGCAACGGCACGGACGGGCTGGACGCGACGGTAGACGAGGCCTATGCGGCCGGCGCCAAGGCGGCGAAGGAAGCCGGTGGCAAGACGGGGAAGAGCGCCAAGCCGAAGGTCGATGCCGGCGAGAGCTGGTCGCGCGGCATGTTGGGCGCCGCTCCCGGCGCCGGGCAAGGCACAACGGTCAAGGCCTTCGTCGATTTCCAGAACGACGTCACCGCCAAGGACATCCGCCAGGCGGTGCATGAAGGCATGCATTCGATCGAGCACGTCAAGCGCTTCACCACCAATGGCATGGCGACCGACCAGGGCAAGACGTCCAACATGCATGGCCTGGCGATCGCCGCCGAGGAGCTTGGCAAGCCGATCCCGCAGGTCGGCCTCACCACGTTCCGCGCGCCCTATACGCCGGTGACCTTCGGTTCGATCGTCGGGCACGCGCGCGGCGCGCTGTTCGACCCGACCCGGCGCACGGCGACCCATGGCTGGGCGTCACGCCAAGGTGCGGTGTTCGAGGATGTCGGCCACTGGAAGCGCGCCTGGTATTTCCCCAAGGCGGGCGAGGATATGCATGCGGCCGTCAACCGCGAATGCGTGACGGTGCGCAAGGTCGGCGGCCTGTTCGACGCCTCGACGCTCGGCAAGATCGAAGTGGTCGGGCCGGACGCGGCGAAGTTCATGGAGCTGCTCTATACCAATCCGTGGGAGAAGCTCGAAACCGGCCGCTGCCGCTATGGCATCATGCTGCGCGAGGACGGCTTCATCTATGACGACGGCGTCGTCGGCAGGCTGGCGCCGGACCGCTTCCACGTGACGACGACGACCGGCGGCGCGCCGCGCGTCATGAACCATATGGAGGATTACCTCCAGACCGAGTTCCCGCATCTCAATGTCTGGCTGACCTCGATCACCGAGCAATGGGCTGTGATGGCGGTGCAGGGGCCTAAGTCGCGCGACATCATCGCGCCGCTGGTCGAAGGCATCGACATGTCGGACGAGGCGATGCCGCATATGTCGGTGCGCGAGGGCAAGATCTGCGGCGTGCCGACCAGGCTGTTCCGCATGTCCTTCACCGGCGAGCGCGGTTTCGAGGTCAACGTGCCGGCCGATTACGGCGAGGCGGTCTGGGAAGCGCTGTGGGCCGAAGGGCAGAAGCATGGCGCGACCGCCTACGGCACCGAAACGATGCACGTGCTGCGCGCCGAGAAGGGCTATATCATCGTCGGCCAGGACACCGACGGCACGGTGACGCCGAACGATGCCGGGCTCGACTGGGCGGTCGGCAAGAAGAAGACCGACTTCGTCGGCATCCGCGGCCTGACCCGGCCGGACCTGGTGGCCAAGGGCCGCAAGCAACTTGTCGGCCTAAAGACCAAGGACCCGAAGGTGGTGCTGGAAGAGGGCGCGCAGATCGTCGCCGATCCGAAGCAGCCGATCCCGATGAAGATGATCGGCCACGTCACCTCCAGCTACTGGTCGGAGAATTGCGGCCGTTCGATCGCGCTGGCGCTGGTCGCCGGCGGCCGCGACAGCATGGGTGAGACGCTCTTTGTGCCGATGCCGAACGGCACGATCGAGGTGGAAGTCACCGGCATGGTGTTCGTCGACGAGAAGGGAGAACGCCTCAATGGCTAAGGCCGCCGCCAAGACGAAAGCTGCCGCATCGGCTTCCGCCGAACGGCGTCCGGCGCTTGCCGGCCGCACGCTGTCTGCGTCGGGCGTGAAGGTGGAGATGCTGCCGCCGGCCGAACGCGTCTCGCTGCGCGCGCCGCAGGCTTCGCTTGCCGCGCTCTCCAAGGCGCTCGGCGTGACGCTGCCGGTCAAGCCGAAGAGCTCGGCGGCGAAGGATGGACGCACGGCGCTGTGGCTCGGCCCGGACGAATGGCTGATCATCGACGAGGCCGGCAACGATCCGCTCGCCGACTGCGCCAAGGTGACGGCGCTGCATTCGGCGGTCGGCATCTCGCATCGGAATGTCGGTATTTCTGTCGCTGGACCTGCGGCTGCGGTGACGGTCAACTCGGGCTGTCCGCAAGACCTGTCGCTCGAGGCTTTCCCGGTGGGTGCTGCCTCGCGTACCATTCTCGGCAAATCCGAGATCGTGCTGCTGCGCACCGCAGCCGATGCGTTCCGCGTGGAATGCTGGCGTTCCTTCTCGGATTATGTCTTTACTTTGCTGTCGGAAGCGGCGAGCGACGCGGCGAACTGATCCTCGCAGCAATTGGTGCGAGGAACCATCGCCGGTCCGCCTCGTTTCCACGGTTCGAGCGATTGAGCGTTTGGCAAGACGCCCAATCGCTCAAAATATTGCTCTGAAGCAGTTCCGGACGGAAAACCGCTGCGCACTTTTCCTGGAACTGCTTATCGAGGAGATTGCCGATGCCGTCCACAACCGCGCCGAAATCGCCCAAGAAGACTCCGGCCGTCCGCTCGCTGGAGCACGAAAAGCATCGCGGGATCGAGGAAGAAGAACTCGAGGAAGGCCTTGAGGACACGTTTCCGGCCAGCGACCCGGTGTCGATCACGAGCACTTCCATCCCCGGCGGGCCGGCAAAGCCGGGTAAAGCCAAGGTCGTGCCAGGAACGAAACCGCGCAAGAAATAAGCCTGGGCCGATCGCTCGAGGCTATAGGCAAAACGAAAAAGGGCGGCCAAGTGCCGCCCGTTTTCGTTTGAAATCTTAGCAGTAGCGCTTACAGGCCGGGCACGAACCACGGGTCGACGTCGATGCCAAGCTTCGGGCTCTTCGGCGGGGTCTTGGCGGTGTCCGCCTTATCGACCGAGCCGGTCGCGGTGCAATCGAGCGCCACATTGGCGTTGGTCTGAGTGCAGGCAGCAGGCGCATGCTTGGCCGGCTGGCTCGCGCCGGCAAAGGCGGCGCCCGAGAAAGCCAGAACGGCAGCCAGGGTGAGGATGATCTTCTTCATTTTCCGTCTCCAGTCGTACATGTACGATGTACTGTACAAATACGGTTAACGGAAACTGAATTCAAGAGGGAATTTGTACGCGTACGATAAATTTTCTTGAACGTAAGAATTCGTCGGCGCGAATCCAGGCGATGGGCCATCACGGAAGAGCGGCGCAGCCGCCGGTCAGCAGTTGACGGGTGTTTCGGTGAGCGAGGGGATATCCTGCGTCGACAAAGAGGCCAGCATGAAGTCGCACATCCGCTTCACATAGGCCTGCGGATCACCGAACGGATAGAAGGGGAAGGTGATCAGCAGCGAAATCGTGCCGTGGCCGACGGTCCACAGCATGGTGGCGATAGCGCGCGGATCGCCCTTGAGCTTGCCGGCGGCCACGCAGGCCTCGACCCGCTTGATCAGCACCTTCATGGCGGGGTTGCCCGCTTCCATGTCCTCGTAGCTGCGGCCCTCGGGCAGCCGGGTCTTCTCGGTCATGAAGACGGTGCGGTATTCGTTGGGATTGCCAAGGCCGAAAGCGGCATATTCGGTCATCACCGCCTTGAGCGCCTCGATCGGATCGTCGGCGGGGTGTTCCTCGATGCGACGGGCGAGCGTTTCGAAAGCGTCCTCGGCGAGCGCGAACAGGATGTCCTGCTTGTCGGCGAAATAGGAATAGACCGACATGGGCGCATAGCCAACGCGCTTGGCAAGCTTGCGGATGGTCAGGCCTTCGTAGCCCTCCTCCTGCACAAGCTTGTGAGCTGCCGCGACCAACTCGGAGCGAAGCTCCGCCTTCTGCTTTTCGCGGCGTTTCTGAACGCTCAGCGTCAATGTGCGCTGCCTTTTGTCGTTGGTTGCCCGACGAAATTATATACGCTGTACGGAAACGGACAAGAGAGCAGGCTGGTTCCCTTGCGTGCGCTCCAAACTCTGTTTTAACGCAATTCCGGTCGGAAAACCGCTGAGGCACTTTTCCGGGAGTTGCTTTTGTTAGACGCAGTTCCGGACGGAAAACCGCTTCGCACTTTTCCTGGAATTGCGCTTTGTCAGACGCAATTCCGGACGGAAAACCGCAAAACACTTTTCCTGGAATTGCTCAGATCGCCCCGATGCCGCCGTCGAGCGCGAGAGCATGGCCGGTCATGAAGGAATTGGCCGGGTCGGCGAGGAACAGGATGCCGGTGGTGATCTCGTCGACCTCGCCGACACGCTTCATCGGCACGCCGCGGGTGAGCTCGGCAAGCGCTTCGGCTTCGGGCGCTCCGGTGAAGCGGACGAAACGGTCGACCATCGCCGTCCTGGTGTGGGCGGGGCAGACGGCGTTGATGCGAATGCCCTTGCTGGCATATTCCACCGCCGCCGCGCGCGTCAGCCCGACAACGCCATGCTTGGCGGCGGCATAGACCGAAAGCTTGGGCGCGCCGGAGAGACCGGCGACGGAAGCGATGTTGATGATGACGCCGCCCTTGCCGCTTTCCCTGAACTGGCGCTCCATCCGAGGGATCTGGTGCTTCATGGCGTAGAAGACGCCGAGCAGGTCGACCTCGACCACGCGGCGCGCCTCCTCGGACGTGACCTGCGGCAGACGTACGAAGCTGTGCACGATGCCGGCATTGTTGACGGCGATGTCGAGCCGGCCGAATTTTTCGACAGCCAGTTTGACAAGATCCTCCGAGAGCTTTTCATCGGCGATGTTGCCGGCAAGGATCGCGGTCTGGGCGTCGAGGGTTGCGGCGAAATCGGCAAGCGCGGTCTCGTTGAGGTCGGAAAGAACCAGCCGCGCGCCTTCGGCTGCAAAGGCCTTGGCCGCGCCGCTGCCGAGACCGCCTGTCGCGCCGGTGATGAGGATGGTCGCTCCGTTGAAACGGCCCATTTGTCTGCCCTCCGCCTCAGCTCTTCTTGTCGATCAGCTCCACCGCCAGCGCGGCAAGCAGTTTGACGGCCTCTCCGTAGGTCTTGGCCTTCTCGGGATTGGAGGCATTGCCGTCGAGCGCGCGGCGATAGACGCCCTGGCAGATCGCCGCCAGCCGAAAGAACGAGAAGGCCAGGAAGAAGGTCCAGTTGCCGATCTCGTCAAGGCCGCGCCGCTTGCAATAGGCCGCGACATAGGCCTCTTCGGACGGCAGGCCGGCCGCGGCGCGATCGATCCCGCCGAGGCCGCGAAAGCCCGAGGCATGCGGCAGCCGCCACTGCATGCATTGATAGGCGAGGTCGGCGAAGGGATGGCCGAGCGTCGACAGCTCCCAATCGAGCACCGCGATGACTTTCGGCGCATCGAGCGCGAACATCATGTTGTCCAGCCGGTAGTCGCCATGAACAAGCGAAATGCGGCCGTCATCGGCCGGCATGTGGGTCTCGAGCCACGCAACCAGCCTGTCGATATCGGCTATGGTTTCGGTTTCGGAGGCTCGGTACTGGCCGGCCCAGCGCGCGAGCTGGCGTTCGAAATAGCTGCCGGGCTTGCCGAAATCGCCAAGGCCGACCGCGTCCACATCGACATCGTGCAGGGCGGCGAGCGTGGCATTCATGGCATCGTAGACCGCCGCCCGCTCGTCATTGCCGAAAGCGTCCGGCAGGGACGGATCCCAGAAGACGCGGCCGTCGAGATACTCCATGACGTAAAACATGCGGCTGATCGGCGATTCCTCGCCCGAGAGATGCAGCATGCGCGGCACCGGCACAGCCGTGCCGGCAAGCGCACGCATCACCCGGAATTCGCGGTCGACCTGGTGCGCGGATTTCAGCAATTGCCCCGGCGGCTTGGCGCGCAGCACATAGCGGCCGCTGGCGGCGGTCAGGAGATAGGTCGGATTGGACTGTCCGGACTTGAATTTTTCGATCGTGGACAGGCCGGCAAAACCCGGGACATGCGCCTCGAGATAAGGCGCAAGCGCCGCCTGGTTTATGGCACCGGCCTCGCCGCTCATGCGTTCTCGGGCTGACGTTCGATCAGCGTCAAGGTCAGCCAGCGCGCCGTCAGCGCCGGCTTCTTCGAGCCTTCGATCTCGATGGTCACGTCATGCGCCGTCTGCACCCAGCCGGATGGCCTCACCTTGACGTCGGCCAGCACGAAACGGGTGCGGATGCGCGCGCCCGTCTTCACCGGCGCCAGGAAGCGCAGCGTGTCGAAGCCATGGTTGACGCCCATCTTGGTGTTTTCCAGCGGCGGCATGGTCTCGAAGGTCATCGCCGACAAAAGCGACAGCGACAGGAAACCATGCGCGATGGTGCCGCCGAACGGCGTCTCGCGCTCGGCGCGCTCCGGATCGCAATGGATGAACTGGTGGTCGTCGGTCGCATCGGCGAACTGGTCGATCATACGCTGCGTCACCGTTCGCCAGGGCGAGACGCCGACCTCCTTGCCGACGCTTGCCAGAAGCGTATCGAGACTGATCGGTTCCACGCTCATGTCCTCCGCACCCCCGCCCGGATTCCTTGAATCGGGCGTCTTACTCCTTGAACCCCGCCCGATTCCCTGAATCGGGCGACTTACTCCTTGAACAACGTCATTCCGTGCTGCACCGACTGGCCGCCGTCGATGGGCAGGATGGCGCCGGTGACATAGTTTCCGGCACGGCTGCACAAATAAAGCGTTGCGCCGGCAATGTCATCCGCCACCCCGATGCGGCCGAGCGGAACATGGTTACCAACATGTTTCGCCTGCTCCTCGGTCGCAGTGGCGAAGGCCGTCATACGGCTCTGGAAAGGACCGGGGGCAAAGGCGTTGACGGTGATGCGGCGGGCGGCGAATTCAATGGCCAGCGTGCGCGTCAGATGATGCACGGCGGCCTTGGAGGCGGCGTAGGAATAGGCGTCGTCGGCAAGCGGCTGGGTGCCCATCACCGAGCCGAGATTGATCACGCGAGCCGGATCCGCGTCGCTCGCCGCCGCGTCAAGCAGCGGCAAAAGCTCCCGCGTCAGGTGGAAGACGGCGGTGACGTTGACGCCGAACACCTTGGCCCAGGCGTGATAGGGGAAATCCTGCAGCGGCGCGCCCCAGGAAATGCCGGCATTGTTGATCAGGATGTGCAGGCGCTCCGTGCGCGCCTTCACCTCGGCGACAAGAGCCGCGATGCCCGCTTCGCTGGACACGTCGCCGGCAAAGCCCTCGGCCTGGCCGGAGCCGCCGAGCGCGTTCAATTCGTTGGCGACTTTTGCGCAATCCTCGCCCTTGCGCGAGGCGATCATCACATGGGCGCCGGCTCGGACCAGGCCGGTCGCCACCATGCGGCCGATGCCGGTCGCCGCGCCCGTCACCAGCGCGGTCTTGCCGGCGACCGAGAACAGCTTGTCCAGATAGCTCATTGCATTCCTCCGCACCCTCGCTCAAACCGGCGAGGGGACTCGCGTTGACAAGGCTAGCCGAAGTACGGTCATCCTTGCCACGGGTAAAGATTTATCTGCGAAAGGGACCGGAAGCGATGGCGGACATGAATCTCGGCATGACCGAGCGGCTGAAGCCGATCCACCAGCGTGTGGCGGCTATGGTTCGCGACGAGATCGCGCCACTCGGGGAGGAGTTTCTCGCCGAAATCGGCAAGGAGGGCGACCGCTGGGCCTACACCGCCAGACAGACCGAGATCCTCGAAGGCTTGAAGAAGACGGCGCGGGAGCGCGGGTTGTGGAACTTCTGGCTGACCGATTCCAAACGGGGCTACGGTCTTTCCACCGTCGAATACGCCTATCTGGCTGAGGAGATGGGCAAGGCGCATCTCGGCGCCGAGACCTTCAACTGCTCGGCGCCCGACACCGGCAACATGGAGGTGCTGGAGCGCTACGGCTCGGAGGCGCACAAGCGCGACTGGCTGGAGCCGCTGCTGGAGGGCCGGATACGCTCGGCCTATCTGATGACCGAGCCGGATGTTGCCTCCTCGGACGCGACCAACATCTCGATGCGCTGCGAGCGCCAGGGCGGCGACTATGTGCTGAACGGCGAGAAATGGTGGGCGTCCGGCGCCGGTGATCCGCGCTGCGCCATCTATATCGTCATGGTCAGGACCGGATCGGACGAGGAGCCGCAGCACCGCCGGCATTCGATAATCCTGGTGCCTTCCGACAGCAAGGGCGTCACCAAATTGCGGCCGATGCAGGTCTATGGCGACGATGACGCCCCGCACGGCCATATGCATCTGAGATTCAAGAATGTGCGAGTGCCGGCGGCGAACCTGATCCTCGGCGAGGGCAGGGGCTTCGAGATCGCGCAGGGGCGGCTGGGGCCGGGCCGCATCCATCACTGCATGCGCGCCATCGGCCAGGCCGAGATGGCGCTGGAGATGCTGTGCCAGCGCTCGGTGCGGCGCGAGGCCTTCGGCCAGTCGCTGGCCAAGCTCGGCGCCAATTTCGACATCATCGCCGAATGCCGCATGGAGATCGAGATGGCGCGGCTCTTGTGCCTGAAGGCGGCGTGGATGATCGACCAGGGAGACGCGCGCGCGGCCGCCCCCTGGATCAGCCAGATCAAGGTGGTGGCGCCCCGCGTCGCGCTGAAGGTCACGGACGAGGCGGTGCAGATGTTCGGCGCGCAAGGCATCAGCCAGGACACGCCGCTCGCCCGCTCGTGGACGCATCTGCGGACGCTGCGGCTGGCGGACGGGCCGGACGCCGTGCACCGGCGCCAGGTGGCGCGCACGGAACTGAAGAAATACACGCAGGAAAAGGTCTGACAGCCATGACGCTTCCATCGCAAATGCGAGGCTTGCTGCTTGTCGGCGACGGTTACACCAGAACGCCTTCGGCGGCCGCGCTGGAAGCGATGGAGCCTTACCTTAAGCCTGGCAGCATAGCCGTGCCGGAGCCGGGGCCTACACAGGCGATGATCAAGGTCAGCCTCGCCTCGATCAACCCCTCCGACATCGCCTTCATCAAGGGCCAGTACGGCCAGCCGCGGGTCAAGGGCCGTCCGGCAGGTTTCGAGGGCGTCGGCATGGTCGTCGCCACCGGCGACGACCCGTACGCAAAAAGCCTGGCGGGCAAGCGGGTCGCCTTCGCCACCGGCGTGTCGAACTGGGGAGCGTGGGCGGACTATGCGGTTGCCGAGGCCGCGTCCTGCGTCCCGCTCATCGACACGGTGCGCGACGAGGATGGCGCCGCGATGATCGTCAATCCGCTGACCGCTCTGGCCATGTTTGACATCGTCAGGGAGGAGGGCGAAAAGGCCTTCGTCATGACCGCAGGCGCCAGCCAGCTCTGCAAGCTGATCATCGGGCTGGCGAAAGAGGCGGGTTTCCGGCCGATCGTCACCGTGCGCCGTGACGAGCAGATCCAACTGCTGAAGGACCTCGGCGCCGCCCATGTGCTCAATGAGAAGGCGGCGGATTTCGAGGCTGTGCTGCGCGAAACCATGAAGGCCGAGCAGCCGCGCATCTTCCTCGACGCGGTCACTGGCCCGCTGGCTTCGACTATCTTCAATGCCATGCCGAAACGCGCGCGCTGGATCGTCTATGGCCGGCTCGACGCCGAGCCGACGGTTATCCGCGAGCCGGGGCAACTGATCTTCCAGCACAAACGCGTCGAGGGTTTCTGGCTGGCCGAATGGATGCGCCAGTTCCGCGACAGGCTGGGTCCGGCGGTGCTGGAGGCGCAGAAGCGCTTTTCCGACGGACGCTGGTCGACCGACGTCACGGCGGTCGTGCCGCTGGACGAGGCGATGGCACGGCTGCCGGCCGAGCTCGCCAAGCCCAACGGAAAGGTGT
>NZ_RZRX01000539.1:0-1475 GCF_003997405.1 Mesorhizobium sp. M2A.F.Ca.ET.042.01.1.1 | reverse complement strand
CTTCCTCGACCGCGGCTGCGGCGGCCTCGGCGGGCCTCTCCATGCCGTGGATGAGCCGGGCGCTCGCCGCGGTCGAGGAAGTTCGCTTCGACGGCTGGGGCGGAACAGTGCAGGAAGCATTCGACAAATACGCGTTCAAGCCCTACGAGACTAAGACCAAGATCAAGGTGGTCCAGGGCACGTTCGGTGCAGAGAACGAGATCATTACCAAGATCAAAACGTCGAAGCCCGGTGATTTCCAGATGGTGCATTCCTCCGGCCTCGCCTACTATCTCAGATATGTGAATAACGGAATGAACTCGGAGATCAACGAGGCCAACATTCCTAATCTGGCGAATGTGATGCAGCCGATGATCGAGCCGTTCCGCAAGATCACGCCGAAGCTCTCAGCCGTGCCTTACGACTACGGCTCCACCGGCATCGCCTACAATACTACCGTGATCTCGCCGGAAGAGGCCAAGGAAAAGGGCGCGCAACTTTTGCTCGACAAGAAATACGCGGGCAAAATCGGCGGCTATTCAGACATGGCTACGCGCGTCTGGTACGCGGCGCTGGCCACGGGGCAGGACCCCAACAACATCAAGGACATGGACACGATCTGGGTCAAGGTGCGCGAGACGCGCGACCTCGCCAAGAAGTTCTGGGGCTCCGGCACGGAGCTGATGGACCTGCTCTCGAAGGGGGAGATCGTGGTCACCGACGCTTGGTCGGGACGTGTCGCAGAACTCCAGCAGCAGGGCCACCCGATTGGCTATCTGGCTCCCGCCGGTACCGAGGCCTGGTTGGAGGACATTCTGATCCTAAAAGGCTCGCCGATGACCGAGTGTGAGGAACTGATCAACTTCATGCTCGAGCCCGCAACGGCGTTCGCGGTGGCAGAGGGCCAGGGTTATCCGCCGTCACTGGATCCGACGAAGGTCAAGCTCACCGAAAAGATTAAGGCGCTTCCGGACTACGACCCAACGGGCACGTTGAAGTCGTTTACCTTCGCAGATCCGGTCTACTGGGCGACCAACTTGGACGCCTGGACTAAGCAGTGGGACAGGATCTCGAAAGGTGCGTGAGTGCGTTGAAACCATGCAGGCGTCCCGGCCGAGCTCGGCCGGGACGGACCTCTCGATCGCAGGTGTGGAACGCCCGGCGGTCGAGTTCCGCAACATCGACATCGCCTATGGCAAGTTCGTCGCGGTGCGCGATTTCTCGCTGTCGATCCGCAAGGGCAGCTTCGTCACGCTGCTCGGGCCGTCCGGCTGCGGCAAGACGACGATCCTGCGTTCCATCGCCGGGCTGGTCGACATTTCGGGCGGCCAGATCATGATCGACGGGCGGCGGGTCGACGACGTGCCGATCTACAAGCGCAATATCGGGCTGGTGTTCCAGAGCTACGCGCTGTTCCCGCACAAGAGCGTGTTCGACAATGTCGCCTTCGGCCTGAAATACCGCAACGTGCCCAAGCCCGAGATCGCGCGCAAGGT
>NZ_RZRX01000538.1:0-1489 GCF_003997405.1 Mesorhizobium sp. M2A.F.Ca.ET.042.01.1.1 | reverse complement strand
AGACTACGCTCGATGCCGGCGAAGCCGTCATCGTCACCACGCCGACACCGGGGGCGTTCGGAAGCGCGTAAGAATTCGTGACAACCTGCCGTCAACAGGCTGTCACCTGCCTGTCATGACGCTGCGCTACCCGCTTGCGCCAACGCAAACGGGGAATCACCTTTCCATGTCGGACGTATCCGGAGAACTCGTTTATCGTCGAGGCAAGGAAGTCGGAAAGGCCGTCTACCAGAACCGCGCATTGTCGAAGGACGGCATCTCCGAGCGGCTCTTCGCCTTCCTGTTCTCCGGTCTGGTCTATCCGCAGATCTGGGAAGACCCGGATGTCGACATGGAGGCCATGCAGCTCGGCGCCGGTCATCGCGTCGTCACGATCGCCTCGGGCGGCTGCAACATTCTGGCCTACCTGACCCGCTCCCCGGCCAGGATCGACGCCGTCGATCTCAACGCCGCGCACATCGCGCTCAACCGCATGAAGCTGGAAGCGGTGCGCCATCTGCCGTCGCAAGGCGACCTCTTCCGCTTCTTCGGCGCCGCCGATACCAGCCACAATTCCGATGCCTATGATCGCTTCATCGCGCCGCACCTCGATGCGGTCAGCCGCCACTACTGGGAGCGCCGCAACTGGCGCGGCCGCCGCCGCATCTCGGTCTTCGACCGCAACTTCTACCAGACCGGCCTGCTCGGGCTCTTCATCGCCATGGGCCATCGCGTCGGCAAGCTGTTTGGTGTGGACCCGGCCGGCATCATGAAGGCGCAGAATATCGGCGAGCAGCGCCGCTTCTTCAACGAGGAACTGGCACCCGTCTTCGACAAGAAGCTGCTGCGCTGGGCGACCTCGCGCAAGGCTTCGCTCTTCGGCCTCGGCATCCCGCCGGCGCAGTACGACTCGCTGATCACCTCCGGCGACGGCTCGATGGCGAGCGTCTTGAAGGCTCGGCTCGAAAAGCTCGCCTGCGATTTCCCGCTGAAGAACAACTACTTCGCCTGGCAGGCCTTTGCCCGCCGCTATCCGCAGCCTGGCGAGGCGGCGCTGCCTGCCTATCTGGAACAGCGCAATTACAAGACGATCCGCGACAACATCGATCGCGTCGCCATCCATCACGCCAACCTGATCAAGTTCCTGGCCGCCAAGGACGCCGGCAGCGTTGATCGCTTCGTCCTGCTCGACGCGCAGGATTGGATGACCGACGACCTGCTCAACGCGCTGTGGACCGAGATCACCCGTACCGCTTCGGTTGGCGCCCGTGTCATCTTCCGCACCGCGGCAGAACCCAGCCTGCTGCCTGGCCGCGTTTCCGGCTCGCTGCTCGACCAATGGACCTACGAGGCCGACGCCTCGCGCGAATTCTCGGCAAAGGACCGCTCGGCGATCTATGGCGGCTTCCACCTCTACGTGAAGCGCGCCGCATGAGTACGGCGGAGCTGCCGGCCAGCCATGCCGAACTGATGGACGGCGTCTACCACTGGCAGCGCCACATCTACGACC
>NZ_RZRX01000537.1:0-1520 GCF_003997405.1 Mesorhizobium sp. M2A.F.Ca.ET.042.01.1.1 | reverse complement strand
GCTATCTGGTGACCCGCTACGAACCGAGTGACGTCCCTCAACAGGAGATGGTCGGCCTGATGCAGTCGATGTTTGCCCGGCAGATGCTCAAGAATCACATGTTGAAGTCCACGGCGATCTCGGACGCTGGGCTGACCAAGCAGTCGCTCTATGAGGTTGATCGCACCCAATTCGTCACCGCAACCTACGATCGGGCTAGGGAGGCGCTTGATGCTGTCAATGGAGAGCTGGCAGGTCTCATTGAAAAGGCATGGGGGCGGCGCGCGTGATGCTCAAATTGTCAGCCGTACAGAATGGCCGAATTCCATTTGAGATCAAGCGTTTGTAGGACATCGGAAGCGGATCAATGGCTCGTCGTAACCTGTTTCAGAACATAAAAGACGCTGATGGACAGAAGGTCGATCGCGCGGCGACGTCCGGCTATGCGGCACGCGGCGCGTCCCGAAACATACTGGCGTCGATTGGAGAACTAGCAGAGAAGGCTGCCAGAGCAGATCTTGTTCTAGAAGGCGAAGCGATCGTCGAGATCGATCCAACCCTGATCGATCAATCCTTCGTCCAAGACCGCATGGAGGATGAGGCCGCCTTTCGGGAATTGGTCGACGCCATTGAACAGCGCGGCCAGGATTCCCCTGTTCTGGTTCGGCCACATCCTACCACCCCCAATCGCTACCAGACTGTTTTCGGTTTCCGCCGGGTTCGGGCGGCACGAGATTTAGGTCGGAAAGTCAAAGCGATTGTCCGTGCGGTTTCGGATAACGAACACGTCATAGCCCAGGGCCAGGAAAATTCTGCGCGAGAGAATCTGTCGTTCATAGAGCGTGCGCTGTTCGCTCAGCGGTTGCTCGATTCAGGTTACGATCGCCAGACCATCCAGACAGCGCTCACGATCGATGCATCGATGCTTACCCGGATGCTTTCAGTCTCAAGCCGCGTGCCCGAAGAAGTCGCCGTCGCCATCGGCCCGAGCAGGACGGTGGGAAGGGATCGCTGGCTGGAGTTTGCGCAGCTGGTAGAGAGTCCGGAGGCGAGGAGGGCAGCAGTTGAGCTCATTCGGCTACCGGAACTTGCCAGTCTGGCGTCCGATGTCCGCTTCGAGCGTTTGCACTCAGAACTGAAATCCCGAGCCCGACAGCGGCGTGGCGCCTCGGCCAAGTCGAAGACGGAAAAATGGCAGACGCCGGACATGGCGGTTGCAGCCGATTTTACCGATACCGGCCGATCGCTTTCCGTCGCCTTCAAGTCAAAGAACGGCAGACAGTTCGGTAGATTCGTCATGGAGAACCTCGATCGGCTCTATGACGAATTCAAGCAGCGCAACGAACAAGGAGAGGGTTAGCTAGCAAAAGAAAAAGGCCCCCGAAATAGGTTCCGGAAGCCCTTCTCGTAGTGTCGCAGCTAGAGAATCGCATTTCCAAGAATCACAGTCAAGAGTCTACGGACTCAGCGTCGGTTTCGGCGAGTGGATTTCTTTTGCCTAACGATAGGTGAAAAGACAATGCTGACGCACATTGCAACGA
>NZ_RZRX01000536.1:0-1534 GCF_003997405.1 Mesorhizobium sp. M2A.F.Ca.ET.042.01.1.1 | reverse complement strand
GCCTGGAGATGATCTAGCCACAACTTCATCCGGATTTGCGACTGAACCGGGAGCAGGCATTGGAACGACTTTCCGCCGGACCGCATCACACGGCCTATAAAATCGGCGACTTGACCGTCACCTCGCTGCGCGACGGTTATGTCGACATGCCGGTCCGGCGGCTGCATAAGCCGGGAGGCGAGCCCTTCGGCGACGATCTCCCCTCGCAGGTGCCGCTCTTCGACGGCGCGCTCAGATTGTCGGTCAATGCCTTTGCCGTCGACGACGGCCGCGAAATTACGCTGATCGACACGGGCTCCTCGAACGCCTGGCACCCGACGATGGGCTTTCTGCCGCAGGCGCTGAGCGAGGCGAGGATCGCCGTCGACCGGATACGAACGGTTGCGTTCACCCACACGCATCTCGACCATATCCACGGGCTTGTCCTTGCCGATGGTCGCGACGGTTTCCAGCGGCTCTCCCGCCTGTTTGTCCCTCGAGCAGAGCTCGACATGTTCCGGTCGGTAGCGAGGTTGAGCCGCTTCCATGACCGAGCGGAACCTTTGGACCCTGGACAGCAGCTGAGCGCGAATATCGAGGCCGTCGCCGCTCGCGGCCATGAAATCGGCCATACCGGCTTTCGTGTCACGAGCGGCGGCGCGACGTTGCTGGTCTGGGGCGACATCGTGCATGTGCCGTCGCTTCAGTTCGAGCGGCCGGAGGTAGCGTGGGAATTCGACGCCGACCAGGACCAGGCGCGCGAGACCCGGCTGCGCATTTTGGCGCTTGCCGCCGACAACGCCTGGTGCGTCGCCGGAGCGCATCTCGATTCACCGGGCGTCGGCCGGATTTCGCGAGCCGAAACAGGCTTTCGCTTCGAACCTCTGTAGGAACGCCACATCCTGGCCGCTTGCTCAAGTGGCATCCGCAAATCGCCGATCGGTATAATGAGTCAACACCGCTTATGTTCTTTTGCGGTCCCTCGAGCGGCTGGACTTATCGAATCTCGGTTTTCAGCCTTTCAAAGGCATCCCGGACATATCCTTCCAGCGGATGCCTGGCGTGTTGTTGCTGCCATGTCTCCACCGCCAGGCGCAACGCGACGACCGTCACCAAGGCGACCAGTCGCAGACTGTCGCGGGCCTGGTCCGGCCGCAGCTCGCACAACCCTTCGAAAATGGCTTGCTCAAGCTGCAGGTAACCCGTGTGCCTGCGCGAGCGCAGCGTCTTGCTCTCCCGCATGATCTTGGCCGTCGCCATCATTTGCGACCCCTGGAAGCTGCCGATGATATTGAGCAATGCATCGCGGGCGATGTCGATCGCCGTTCCCGTGGGTTGCTCCGCAAGGATCGATGCTTTGACCACGCTCGCGTGGTTGCCCAGGGATGCAAACAGCACTTCATCCTTGCTCTTGAAATAGTGGAAGAACGTCCGGCGCGAGATGCCGGCGGCGGCAGCTATTTCGTCAAGCGTGGTCGCGTCATAGCCATTCGCCAGGAAAGCCTTCAGGCCGGCGTCGGCTATACGGCGGGACGTTTCCCGCCGTTTCCGCTCG
>NZ_RZRX01000535.1:0-1546 GCF_003997405.1 Mesorhizobium sp. M2A.F.Ca.ET.042.01.1.1 | reverse complement strand
ACATCGAAGGTCGGCAGCGTCGGGCCGGCCGCGGCGGCGGGCGCCGTTGCGTTCTTGTTGGCCGGCGCCATCGTGTTGGCCGGGGCCATTGTGTTTGAAGGAGCTTGAGGCACGCGCGCCTCGGTGGTCGTGCTCGAGGATTCAGCCGGTTTCGCATCGGTCTGCGGCAGCGCCGCGATCTGCGCCGGTTTCTGGTTGATGTAGGGATCGAGCGCACCCGACCCATAGGCGACCGCCGCGACGACGGCCACGCCGCCCGCCGCGAACAAGAACGCCTTAGAAGGATTGATAGCCATAATTTTATACTGCCCCCTTAGCCACCTAACGCCGGTCTAGCGTGTTTTCTCCGCGCTCACAAGAAAAAGCCCGTCCGCGGGCTTGACCCGGCCAACCGTCCCCATCACCAATCATCGTCATGAACACGATTCGATCCGTCTGCGTCTATTGCGGCTCGTCTCCGGGCCGCGACGAGGCCTATATCAAGGCCGGCCACACGCTTGGCCGCTCGCTTGCCAAATCCGGGTTGCGCCTGATCTATGGCGGCGGCACCAAGGGCATCATGGGCGCCGTCGCCGACGGCGCGCTCAAGGCCGGCGGCAAGGTCACCGGCATCATCCCGCGCTTCCTGATCAACAGGGAAGCGACCGAAACCGCGCTCGACAAGCTCGACGAATTGCTGATCACCGACAATATGCACGAGCGCAAGCACAGCATGTTCGAAAAATCCGACGCCTTTGTGGCGCTGCCGGGCGGCATCGGCACGGTGGAGGAGATCGTCGAGATCATGACCTGGGCGCAGCTCGGCCATCACCGCAAGCCGATCGTCTTCGCCAACGTCAAGGGGTTCTGGGACCCGATGCTGGCGCTGATCGAGCACATGTCGGAGGAAGGCTTCATCCACACCGCGCATCGCGTGAAGCCGCTGGTCGTCAACGACCCTGAAGCGATCGTCGCAGCCATCATGGTGGCGGGCTCGTCCGTCGACGCGCCGACGGAGGGCGTGCAGTCGGTGATAGATAAGATGTAAGGCAATAAGGCAGTAGGGGAGTAAGGCAGTATGTAAGGCTGCGGAAAATGCCCCCTACAGCCCTACAGCCCTACAGCCCTACAGCCCTACAGCCCTACAGCCCTACAGCCCTACAGCCCTACAGCCCTACTGCCTTCCTCAAATCCCCAATCACCGTCCGCCGATCATTGCGCCGCCATGCCACATGGATCGACACGCTGCGCTTGAACCAGGGCAGGTCGAGGAAGGCGACGCCCGGAGGGGCTGCGCTTCGCAGGCTTTCCTGAACCGTCGCCAGGCCGAGGCCGGCGCTGACCAGGCCGAGCGAGGTCAACGGGTCGTTCGTCTCATAGGCAATGTCGGGCATGAAGCCGGATTCGGCGCAGGCCGCCAGGAACTGCGCGCGGTTGGTGTCGCCGGGCTGGCGCACGACGGTGATCCAGACGCGGCCGTCGAGTTGGCCGGGCGCGATGGCGGCGGCACCGGCGAGCGGGTCGCCCTCAGGCATTGCGAGCACCAATGGCTCGCGCCGCACCAGCA
>NZ_RZRX01000534.1:0-1560 GCF_003997405.1 Mesorhizobium sp. M2A.F.Ca.ET.042.01.1.1 | reverse complement strand
ATTCCGGGGTCTACGCGACGGAGCTTCGCTCCTGCTCCGCCCTGGAATGACGATCGCGAAGGGCGTTTCGGCCAATCTCAAACGCATGCCGCCTGCCGACGCAACAGAGCCGACCGGTCAAGATCCCAATGCGGGAACCCGTCAGATCTCGACGAGATGATCGTCGAGCTCGTTGGTGTCGCCTTCGGTGACCGGGAAATGCTCGGCGAGCACGGCGCCAACCGATTCGACAGCTTTGACGAAGCCGTCGGCCAGCCGGTTGTCGCCGGCATGTTTGGTCAGGTCGCGCACAACGCCGTCCCAGACATGCTGGCCGACCTTGGCGTCGATGCCGGAATCGGCGACGACCTCGGCATAGCGCTCGGCAATGGAGACGAAGATGAGCACGCCGGTGCGCGCGCTCGTACGGTGGACGTTGCGCGCCAGGAACTGCTTCATCGCGTTGGCGTGCGCGGCCTGATAGCGCAGCCTTCGCGGCACGAAATGAATGCGCAAGGCGGGCAGGAACCAGAGCAGAGCGAACACCGAAGCCAGCGCCAGCAGCTGCGCCAGCACGAAATGCGGCAGCCGGATGGTCAGCCACAAGCCCTCCAGCCCGTAGGCAACCGCGAGGCTGGCGATGAACAGGCCGATCGTCGTGGTGAACGCGGCCGGAAAGAAGTAGCCGTCGCTGGCGCGAGCGACGACGCAGTAGATCTCGCCGTCGGTCTTCAATTCGGCGGTGCGGATCGCCTCGGCGATGCGGTCATGGTCCTCGGCGCTGATCGGTCGCGTTGCCATGGTGCCTCACCAGCTTCCCGAAGAGCCGCCGCCGCCGGACGAGCCGCCGCCGCCGGAAAATCCGCCGCCGCCCGAGGACCAGCCACCGCCGCCTGACGACCAGCCGCCGCCACCCGACGACCAGCCGCCCGAGGAAGAACGCCGGTTCTGATCGAAGGTCATGCCGAGCCAGCGGTAGCGGCCCGGCCCGATCTTCTGGCCGAAGATCGGCGGCAACACCGTCATCGCGATGCCGCCGAAGAAGATCAGCGCCCAGATGGTGATGAAGATGGCGAAGAACAGGTCGTCGGAATTGAACGGCGCCTGCTCGTTGCGCTTGCCGCGCGCCTCCAGTTCCTCGGGATTGCCCTCCAGCACCATGATCATGTCGTCGACCGCCTTGGTGATGCCGCCGGAGAAGTCACCGGCGCGGAAGGCCGGCACCATGTCGTTCTCGATGATCAGCTTGGTGGGCAGGTCGGTCAGCGTGCCTTCCAGCCCATAGCCGACCTCGATGCGCATCTTGCGGTCGTTCGGCGCGACCAGGAGCAGCACACCGTTGTTTTCCTTGGCCTGGCCGAGCTTCCAGAAGCGGAACAGCCGGTTGGCGTAAGGCTCGATCTCCTCGCCGCCGAGGCTGGGGATGGTGGCGACGACGATCTGGTCGGAGCCCTTGGTCTCGAAGTCGGCGAGCTTCTGGGTCAGCGCCGCGCGGGTGCCGGCATCGATGATGCCGGCATTATCGACGACGCGGCCGGTCAGCGCGGGGAGGTCGGCGGCGAGGGCGGCGAGGGGGAGGAG
>NZ_RZRX01000533.1:0-1566 GCF_003997405.1 Mesorhizobium sp. M2A.F.Ca.ET.042.01.1.1 | reverse complement strand
TCATAGTTATGTGAAGCGATCGTGTCCCCGCCGAGTAGAAATGCAGGGGATAGGATCGCCTTCACTCCATAATCACGTACACGACATAGTTCGGGCTCTGCGATCTCGGCTTCGGCTTCCCGGAACTCGGCAGCGTCAGCCTCGCCGAACTGCAAGCCGTCAAGGGACCGCTTGGCCTCGGCATCGAGCGCGATCTCTATTTTCGTGCGCGGTTTCCGCTCTCGGTCTACGCGCAAGCCGCCCGTATTGCCGGCCACATTACCGAGGCCGAGCGGCTTTTGCGGCAGGCCGCCGCCGCTCTCGAAATCCCCACTCCCGAGCTTCCGCCAGACCGGGCGGAATGACCGCGCCGCCAGGCGCAAACATCCCGCCGCTCGGCCTGCGGCCTCGCGGTGGGCTTTTAAAAGCCCAGTCAAAGGAGAAAGACCCATGCAGCTTGCCCATGTTTTTATCGACCAGTTGAGCGTTTCCGCCATCAACATGCGTCATTCAAAGCGCGCGCCAGACATATCCGACATCCTGCCGTCGGTCAGGGCGCGCGGCGTGCTCGTGCCGCTCCTGATCCGGCCCAATGGCACGCCGGACAGCTTCGAAATCGTCGCCGGGCGGCGGCGCTATTTCGCAGCCAAAACGGTCGCCGACGAGCGCGGCGAGGCCGAACCGCTGCCCTGCGCCATCATGGAAGAAGGGGACGACGCCGATGCGCTGGAGGCTTCGCTCATCGAGAACATCGCCCGCCTCGACCCTGATGAAGTCTCGCAATGGGAGACCTTTGCCCGGCTGATCAAGGAGGGCAGGGGCATCGCCGACATTGCCGCCACCTTCGGCCTAACCGAGCCTCAGGTGAAGCGCATTCTGGCGCTCGGCGACCTGTTGCCGAAGATACGCGAAGCCTATCGCCGCGAGGAGATCGACACCGAAACCGTGCGGCATCTCACCATGGCTTCCAAGGCACAGCAGAAGGACTGGCTGGCGCTCTTTTGCGATCCCGACAGCCGAGCCCCGCGCGACTGGCAATTGAAGCAATGGCTGTTCGGCGGCCAGTCGATTTCGACCAAGGTGGCGCTGCTTCCAATCGAGGACTATCCCGGCCTGATCGTCTCCGACCTGTTCGGCGAGGACAGCTATTTCGCCGATGCCGACCTGTTCTGGCAAAAGCAGAACGAGGCCATCGCAGCCAAGCGCGACGCCTATATCGAAGCCGGCTGGCCCGAGGTGGTCGCGCTCGAACCGGGCCAGTATCCATTCGTGGGACTACGAAAAGACGCCGAAGAAGAAGGGCGGCAAGGTGATCATCACCGTCTCGCAGCGCGGCGAGGTGGAATGTCATGAGGGCTACCTGTCGCGCAAGCAAGCGCGCCGCGTCCGCGCAGAAGGCGAGTTTGGTGAGGAAGCCGAACCGCGTGCCAAACCGTCGCGTCCCGAGTTGAGCGGGCCGATGCAGAACTATGTCGATCTGCACCGTCACGCCGCCGTGCGCACCGCCTTGCTCGATCATCCGGGCGTCGCGCTGCGCCTGATGGTGGCGCATGCGATTGTCGGCTCGAGCCTGTGGACGGTACGTCC
>NZ_RZRX01000532.1:0-1574 GCF_003997405.1 Mesorhizobium sp. M2A.F.Ca.ET.042.01.1.1 | reverse complement strand
CGCGTGCGCGCGGCGGCGGTTGCCTGCTGCTGGCCGCTGTCCCCGGTCAGCGCCGGCCGGCGCGGCGCCGCCAGCCTGATATCGCGCTCGACCACGACATCGGTCGGCCCGCCGATCAGGATCAGATGCTCGATGTCGTCACGGCGCACCAGCACCAGCCTGCGATGGCTGTCGACGGCGGTCGCGTCCATGACCGCGAGGCGCGTCTTGCGGTTCCTGCCGCCGGCCACGAAAGTGCCGAAGGTAAGATTGCGCACAACCTTGATGACGAGCAGGATGACGACGAGCAAAATGAGTGCTGCAAACGTCCACAGGATTGCGGCGACATAACCCGGACCCGCCACGCTATCCAGCCACTGCAGCATCGGTGCACCCAATCGCCTCTTGAGGTCAGGCGACACTAGACCGCGGTGGCGGCCCGCCGCAAGTTCACATCACCCATCGTGAACAGTTTGAAACATGAATCATTGATTTTATCGGACATTTGCCGCCGGGGCCTTTTCCGCTACAGGAGAATGTGATTCAACCGGCCGTCCGCGCCCGTCGGACACCGGAATCACGAGCAGGGGGAACATGGCCAAGGAAGCGCGCGGCGATTTCTATCCGGTACCGATCGTCGACCAGAACACGCGTCCGGGCGCCGTCACCAGGCTCATCGTCTTCATCGTCGTCTTGACCGGCGCCGCGATCGTCTTCGGACTTTTCCGCGAGCGGCTCGGCGATCCATTCCTGCTCGGCATGCTCGGCGTGCTCGCCATGATCGGCGTCGGCTTCCTGTTCGCGACCGCGATTGGCTTCGTGCAGATCGCGCCGCGGTCGACTAGCGACGAATTGTCGAAAGCCTTTGTCGACTCGATGTCGCAGGGGCTGCTGGTGACCGACACCAAGGGCCGCGTCGTCTACGCCAATCGCGCCTATGCCGACATGACGGGCGCCGCCTCGGCGGCCGATCTCAAGACCGTCGAAGGTCTCTTGTCTGATGTTCCCGAGGCCTCGATGACGATCTACAGGCTGGCGTCGGGCCTGCGCGACGGCCAGGCGGGCGACGGCGAGTTCCGGCTGGCGCAGTCGATCAAGCCCGGCGCCGAGCCCGGCGCGCGCTGGTACCGGGCCCGCGCCCGCGCCTTCAGCATGCCCGGGCAAAGGCTGCCGATGCTGGCCTGGCAGCTTGCCGACATCTCGCAGGAACGGGCGGAGCAGGAGCGTTTCTTCCTCGACCTGCAAAAGGCCATCGACCATCTCGACCATGCGCCGGCCGGGTTCTTCTCGGCCGACCAGGAAGGCCGCGTCACCTATATCAACGCCACGCTCGCCGAGTGGCTGGGCATCGACCTTGCCTCCTTCACGCCGGGCGCCATCACGCTGCCGGAAATCATCGCCGGCGACGGCATGGCGCTGGTCCGCTCGGTCAAGGCCGATCCGGGCACGACCCGCAATGCCGTCATCGACCTCGACCTCACCACGATGAGCGGCCAGGCGTTGCCGGTGCGCTTCATGCACCGGGTTTCGGCAAGCCGCGAGGGCGTGAACGGCCCGACCCGCACCATCATGCCAAACCGTACCCAGAGCGAGGA
>NZ_RZRX01000531.1:0-1593 GCF_003997405.1 Mesorhizobium sp. M2A.F.Ca.ET.042.01.1.1 | reverse complement strand
AGACAGACTGGTAACGGTCGTTGCCGAAGGTGAGGTTGTTCATCGTGCCTTGCGCAGCAGCCAGCGCGCCCAGCGCGCCGAACAGGCAGTTGGTCACTGCCTGGCTGACCTCGACATTGCCGGCCACGACCGCCGCCGGCCGGCGCGGCGACAGCATCGTGCCATCCGGCACGACGATGCGTATGGGCCTGAGGCAGCCGGCGTTCATCGGGATCATGTCCTCGACCATGACCCGGAAGACGTAGAGCACGGCGGCCCGCGTCACCGGTTCGGGCGCATTGAAATTGTCGTCGCGCTGCGGCGAGGTGCCGGTGAAATCGACGATCGCCTCGCGGCTCGCCCGGTCGACGCTGATCCTGACCCTGATCTCGCAGCCTTGGTCCATGGGATAGCGAAATTCCGCGTCGGACAGGCGGTCGATCACTCGCCGCACGCTTTCGGCCGCGTTGTCCTGAACATGGCCCATATAGGCCTCGACGACAGCGAGACCGAATTGCGCGATCATCTTCTTCAGTTCCGCCACGCCGCGCTCGTTGGCGGCGATCTGCGCCTTCAGGTCGGCGACATTCTGAAACACGTTGCGCACCGGATAGCGCGCCGTCGTCAGGAGCTCCACCAGCTCCGCCTCGCGGAAGCGGCCTTGGTCGACCAGTTTGAAATTGTCGATGTAAACGCCCTCCTCCTCGATGGTGCGCGCATTGGGCGACATCGATCCGGGAGCGGTGCCGCCAACGTCGGCGTGGTGGCCGCGCGAGGCGACCCAGAACAGCACCGACTTTCCATCCTCGTCGAAAACCGGGGTGCAGACGGTTATGTCCGGCAGGTGGGTGCCGCCATTGTAGGGCGCGTTGATGACAAAGACGTCGCCCGGATGGATGACCGGGTTGTTGCGGATCACCGACTCCACTGAACGGTCCATCGATCCCAGATGCACCGGCATGTGCGGCGCATTAGCAACAAGCGCGCCATCGCGGTTGAAGACGGCGCAAGAGAAGTCGAGCCGCTCCTTGATGTTGACCGAATAGGCGGTGTTCTGCAGCGTCAGACCCATCTGCTCGGCGATCGACATGAACAGATTGTTGAATACCTCCAGCATGACCGGGTCGGCATCGGTGCCAACGGCAACGCGCCTGGGCAGCGCCACCACCCGTTCCAGCACCAGATGGTCGAGCGGCGTCACGGTGGCGGCCCAGCCGGGCTCGATCACCACCGTCTGGTTGGGCTCGATGATCAGCGCCGGGCCATGCACCTGATGCCCGGCTTGCAGTTGTTCGCGCAGGTAGACGACCGCGTCATACCATGCGCCGCCCGAGAAGAAGCGGGTTCGCCGCGCCGGGTCCGGCAGCGCCTCCGTCGCCGGCGGGAGCGTAACGGCGGCGCGCTTGCGGCCGCCGCCGATCGCTTCGACCGAGATCGCTTCGACCACCATGTCCTTGTTGCGATCGATGAAGCCGAAGCGGGCTTTGTGTGCGGCTTCGAAGGCGTCGGCCATGGCGCGAGGATCGAGGTCCGCATCATCCGGCCGGACGCCGGCCGCCACCGTCAGCGCCGGAATCTCGATCGTAGTATCGGTGCCGGCGTAGCGGATATGGC
>NZ_RZRX01000530.1:0-1636 GCF_003997405.1 Mesorhizobium sp. M2A.F.Ca.ET.042.01.1.1 | reverse complement strand
GCTCCAAGGCAATGCCCTGCGCTTCGAGACTGCGATGATCGATGCGGGCGTCGATATCGAGTTCAGCCAAGCGTTCATTGGCAAACTCGGCCCATCGCTCCCGCCAGCGCTCGACCATCTGGGTAGCGTTCCATTCGCGAACCTTCGCCCCGAAACCGTTCTCCTCCACGGACCGCATGGTGAGCATGACATGCGCATGCGGTTTTGCACTGCCATCCTCTGCCCTGTCCCAATGCACATTGAGATCAGCGACCATGCCCCGGCTGACAAACTCCGCCTGAACGAAGTCGCGCGCCAGTTCGATGCCTTGCGCCTGGCTCAGTTCACGCGGCAGGGCGAACTCCACCTCGCGGGCCAACTGCGCATCCTTCCTCACCTCGAAAGCCTCGACGTCGTTCCACAGCCGTTCGCGGTCGCTCCAGGCCGCCGGCGCATTCTCCGGCAGCATCACCTCGGAATGGACGACGCCGCGTTTGGCCGAGAAGTCGTGGCTTCGATCAATGCGCTCGTCTCGCAGCCGCGAGGCAGAGCGGTAGGCGGCCGACGCCACCGCGCTGCTCCCTGCCTTGCGGCCAATGACTTTGACATGAAGATGATAGATCGCCATGGCGATCATTTGCACGTCAAAGCGCACGTCGGCACGACGTATAAGCGCGCCCTCCCTCGAAAAAATCTCGGGATGGACCAGCCCGTCCCGGGCTGTCTCGGCGACCCTGAAGCCTTCCGGCGGCCGCTCCCCTATCATGGCTGCATCGACAACAAATGGAGGCAGCCATGCGTAAACCACGTGACTTCGACGCCGAACTGAAGGCGCTGGAAGACAAAGCGCGGGAGTTAAAAAATCGAAAGGTGCAGCAACTCGGGGAACTGGTAATCGCTACCGGGGCCGATCAACTCAGCACCGACGAACTAGCTGGCGCGCTGGTCGCGATCGCTGAGACGAAAGACACCGGAAAGCGTGAGGCATGGGCCAAGCGTGGAGCGACGTTTTTCGAGAGCCGGCCACGGCGAACTGCTCCGACACCTACCCGCGACCGACGTAGCCCTTCAGGGCAATCGGGCGGCACACAATCGCCGTCAGGCGGCACGGGCTCGCAATGATATGCGCGCTTGGCAGGTTGAGCGACGCAAGCGAACCCGACATCTGATTGAACTCGGCGGTCTGGTCGTTAAGGCGGGTCTCGTCGAGTTGACCAATGATAATCGCGCCATCATCTACGGCGCACTGCTCTGGATCGCGGCTAAGCTGCAGAGCCATGAAGGCGAGCATGCGCGAGACCTGTGGGCCGCGAAGGGAAGGCATGCGTTCGATGCGGAACAGCACGAGGAGAAAAAGGGGCCACGAACTTAGCGGCGGTCGGCGCGAGCGGTGGGCGGCAAAGGCTCCGACAGCCTCAAAGAGTCACGCAGCCAGACCCTCAACCTTCGCCCGCGCATGCAGAAATTCCACCGCGCGCCCGGCATGTGATGCGGCGTTGAATATCGCCCGCGTGTCGTTCTTCAACACTTTCAGTTATCCGCAGCAGCCCATAATGTGAAGGAACGCGGCTACAACGCTTGAAACCCGCTGGATGCGGCGTTCGCGGACCGGGATTTGCTCAGCATTATTTTCGGTCGAACCTTTGCTGTCGTTTTG
>NZ_RZRX01000052.1:0-29168 GCF_003997405.1 Mesorhizobium sp. M2A.F.Ca.ET.042.01.1.1 | reverse complement strand
GCTCGCAGGCGATCTTCGGCTTTTCTATCTCACCTGGTTGATGGCTGTCGAAACGGACGCCGTTGAATCCGATGCGCCGGAGCCGATGCCGGGAATCGGGCCGCTGACCGAGGCGCTCGAAGCCTTTGCCGAATTCTTCGGCATCAATCATGATCTGGTCCAGGCGGCGGCCGAGCGAAGCGCGGCAACGGCGCCCGCCGGCCCGGCGCCGGAAATGGCCCGGCTGGTCGTCGCGGCAATGAGCGACGCTGAGAAGACCAGTCTGCTCATGCGGGTTTTCAACGGCGAGCCCAACCTATCCGCCGAGTTGCGGGCCATGATACGGGAGCGTTTGGAACCCGAAACGACAATCTCGCCTGGCGCTTTGCGCAGAGCAGCGGATCTGCGGGCACGGGCCGAAGAAATTCGCCTTGCCCGCAAGCGCGCCGAGGCGGAGGCGGCGGAAGCGCAGCGGCGATTGCTGGCGGAAGCGGCTGAGAAGGCCCGCGATGTCCGGATCGATGCGCTTCGTCAGCGGGGCGAGAACGTCTGGGCAGAGGTCGAGACCGAGATCATGCGACGCAATCCAGCCGGTTACGACAAGGCGGCGGCGCTTCTTTCCGATCTGTCGGTGCTTGCCGAAAGAGAGGGCAGCAGCGAGGAATTTCGCCACCTGCTTCAAGCGATTCGGGAACGTCACGCCGGCAAGGGGCGCTTCATCGAACGTCTGGACCTGCTCGCGAGGCCGCCAGCCTAACCGTTTCGCGCTTTCCCGGAACTGCACCCGGGTGCCGGTCCGGTCGACGCAGGCGCGCTAGTATTTTCACTTTTGTCCCGCCGCCACGGATTCCCTCGCGCATCCGACCGTGGCGGCCAACAAGCTTCGGGCCGTCATCGACAACGCCGAATTCGTCCTGACGATCGAGCTCATGCCGCCGCGCAGGCGCATGACTTCCTGTCCGGCAGACCGCGGCATGTGGCACGGACGCGATCTACCAAGCCTTGCGCCAACGCATCGCGCACTACCGCGACGATCGCCCGTTTGTCCTGGGACATGGAAAGGCTGCGCGATTTCCTACGCGAGGCGGATGTGGAGTTCGGCGAAGTCTGAGCGTAGGAAGCGCAAGTATCAGGTGACTGGCGCCACCGGGATCGGCGGAAGCCCGGCGCCTTTCAGTGGTTGGCGTAGCCGCTCAAGGGACATCTTTGTTCTGCCGGGATTTGGAAGGTGCCGTCAATCCCGCTGCACATGTGGTATGCGGACTTCCGCGCTGGTGTTGTCCTTGGCTTTGGCGCCGGTCTTGGATTGGCAGCCTCGCGCTGGTCCTGACGCCTCGGCCTGGCGCGGACGACCGGTTGCGGTTTCTGCGGCCTTTGCGGCGCGACGCTTTCCTGTTTCTTTGCTGGCGCTTCGGATGCCTGCTTGGCGCGGTACGTCGTCAGCGCGTCGTCCGTGTCGAGCTTCAGGCGGGCATATTGCTTCGGGGTGAGGAAGGTGGTCGTGGGCAAGCCATTCGCCTCCTGCCACTGGCCGATGGCGCGGCGGGTCTTGGCGCCGAGGTCGCCGTCGGCGTCCAGGTCGTAGCCGATCGCCAGAAGCCGTTCCTGCAAGTCGACCTTGCCCTGGCGATCAAGTCCTATCGCGCTTTCCGTCAGTTCGGTCCCGGCGTCGGTCTCTGGTTTGGGCGCGGCCGTAGGTTCCACGGCAGTTGCCGACCGCGACGTCTCGCTCTGGACATTGGCCACAACGGTAGCCGGCTGCTTCTTGAGCTGGTCGATGTTGAGACGCGCCAGATCGGCGAACGCCCCGTTGGGGAATTGCTGCAGATAGGCTTCATAATGCGCCAGCGTGTTGCGCTTCGAGGCCTCGTCCCAGACCCGCTGCTCGATTTCCCATCCTCGCCCGTCGCTGCTGGCTGATTCCGCCGGCGCCGCGGTCGCGGATGGTTGCGCAGCGGGCTGGACGGGTGCCGGCGGTTGCGCGGTCTGCGGACCGATGAAGACCTCGCGGCCGAGCGATGCGTTGTGCCAGGGCCGCTGCTTGCCGTTCGTCTCGGCCGTCACCTCGCCCCGCACCCGGGTCAGCGCGCTCTGGAGTTCCACGCCGGGCTCGGCGATATGCCTGGCAAGAGATGTCGTATAGGGACTGTTGGCGCCGCCACCGTCATAGGACACCGCGCCGGGGTCCGTGGCAAAGGCGATCAGCACGCCGCCAGTGCCGACGTCCGACCCGCTGACATCAATGGGGGCCAGGCCCGGAGCCGTGGTCGAGCGGCTTTTCGGCAAGGAGGCCGCCAAGGTCCTCGCCAGCGGATTGTCGCGGCAGGCGTCGAGAATGACGATGCCGACCGCCGGGTCCGGCGGGAGAGCAGCCAGCAACTCGTCCATCTGGACGGTGCGGGTCTTGAGATGCGCCGGCGCGGTAAGCTCGGCATCGACCGGGATGAGGTAGTTCTTGCCGTTCACCTGCAGGCCGTGGCCGGCATAATAGATCAGCGCCGTATCCGCGTCGTAGGATGCCTCGGTGAACTTGTTGAGCCGATCCCGCATCCCGGCATAATCGAGATCGACGCCTTCGATAACGTTGAACCCGACCTTGCGCAGCACGTCGGCCATCAGGCGGGCATCGCTCGCGGGATTGGGGAGAGCGGGCGCATAGACATATTTGCTGTTGCCGATGACCAGCGCAACCCGGTTGCCCTGAGCGGCAAGGGCGCCGTGCTGCGGCAGCAGATCTGCCGCGGTCAGGAGGAAGAAACCAACGATGGCGACCCAGAACCTCATGGCGCGCATCCTCAACTCAAGTTGCGGCTCTGCTTGCCTTGGCAATTTCATTCAGAGATGTTCGCGTCTGTGAAATATAGCACATCCGCTGGCAGGAAGCGCGTGCCCTCTCGCGGTCGAAGCCGCGCCGTCGGGGCCTCGGCGACACCGCGCCGGGCAAACACATTGCATGATCTGGAGGATGGCGGCGACCAGCCTATTCAGTTCGATCTGCCCGAATTCAACCCCGCAATCGCCTTGAGTTGGTCAACGCCAAAGGCAGACCTTGACGTCCTTCCCGATATAGCAGGCGCCTTCGCGGCGAAGCTCTCCCCAATCGCCCACCTCGCCGTGCGTCTCGCGAATATCCCCGTTGGCATAGCCTGCCCAAGAATCTCCATCCTTGTAAACAACCGCCCAGTAATCCTTGGACATCTCGCCAGCTCCGCTATGCGTGTCGGGATAGTCGATGCCCGCGAAAACCTGCTTGGGGCCCCGGATGTTGAAATCGCCGCCCTGCTCGATCTGATAGGAGCATTTTCCGGAGATGCGGGTCTCGCCGTGAACGACGAGCAGGCAGCGGCCCCATTTGTAACCGCTCGGCAGACGATGCTGTGCCGCATGCGAAGGCGAGAGGGAAAACGCGATTGCCAGGGCTGCCATGATGGTTCGCGCGGTCATCCTATCACCCATCGTGAAACAGCAGATTGGATTCGGCCCAGGGCGTATGTCGAAAATGCTCCTCCGCGGGACGGTTCCACCAGAGATCCTCTTACTTGTCCCGGAATTGTCCCCCAGAGCCGGTTCGATCGGATTGACGTATGTCAAAGCGCATTTTGATTGAAGAGGTAATCATTAATGTGAAGAATTTGGAAGCTGCATTGCGCTTGGACGAGTTTGGCAAATTCCGGCCCACGTCAGCGGGATAGGTTAGTTTCAAGATGGCGTTCGCCGAGGCTCGGAAAGGTTTGATTGTGGATCCGAAAGGCATCCGACCAAGGCTTGGCCGTTCCATGAAGCGCTCGTCAGGATTTGGCGGTTCGCGTTGGCTCGCAGTCTGCCTCGCCTTGCTAATGGCGTTCACCACTGTCCTTTCCAGCCATGCCAATTCGGCCGCGGCTCCGCTTGGCGCCCAGTGGGCCGCAGAACATAATCATGGCTCCGCGGCGATCCGACATGATGGTTCCGTCCCGTGCAAGGATTTCGGCCATGCGCGCCATCAGGGCACATGCTGCATCTCGGCTTCAAGCTGCTCATTCTGCGTCCCGGTTGACGTCCATCTCTTCGTCGCGATTTCGGGAAGCCATCCCGTCGCGACGGCGCCGCCTTTCGTATCCTCTCCAAGTGACGTGCCTGTCGGGCTGCGCCCCCCAACCTCGTCGTGACCGCCTGAGCGCACGCGCGCCTTCCGTTCGTGCGCTTCGCCGCCGGTCAATCCGGCCCTCGAGTCACGAACATGAGAGCTTTGCAATGCAATCCATATCCCGTCGCCAGTTCCTGGCATCCACGGTGGCTGCCGGCGCCGCGGGCGTCGTCCTGCCGCTGATCAATCCCCGCGCTGTACAGGCGGCCTCCCCGACCGTCATCCGGGCCGATACCCGCGTCATCGAGGTGGCCGGCCGTGCCGCCAAGGTCTTCGGTCTCGTCCAGCCCGACGGCACTCCTGGGCTCGTCACCTCGGCCGCCAATGACTTCCAGGTCCGGCTCGAAAATGCGCTGAACGCGCCGACCTTGATCCATTGGCACGGCCTGACGCCGCCGTTCGGACAGGACGGCGTGCCCGACCTGCCGCAACCGTTGCTGCAGCCGGGCCAGTCCTATGATTACAGCTTCCCCGTCGCGACGCCGGGCACGCATTGGATGCATGCCCACACGCTGCAGGAACAGCAGCTGCTTGCCGCGCCGCTGGTCGTCACGGATCCTGCGGAGGCAGGTGCGGACGAGCAGCCGCTGGTGGTGCTGTTCCACGACTTCAGCTTCAAGACGCCGGAGGAATTGCTGGCCGGGCTGACCGGATCGGCGCCTGCATCGGGAACCGGCGGCATGGCCGGGCACTCGATGTCGGGCATGTCAGGCATGGACATGCAAGGGATGTCGGGCGGGCAAGGCATGTCAGACGGGCAAGGCATGGCCATGCCGATGGACGTCAACGACATCCAATACGACGCCTATCTGGCGAACGACCGGACGCTGGACGATCCACAGCTGTTTGCTGTGGAACGCAACGGCACGGTCCGGCTGCGCCTCATCAACGGCGCGACCGCAACGGCATTCTGGATCGACACCGGGTCAATCGAGGGCGAGGCTATCGCTGTCGACGGGAATGCCGTCACGCCAGTGCGCGGTCGCCGCTTTCCGCTCGCCATGGGCCAGCGCCTCGACATCCGGCTGCGTGTTCCGGACGAGGCGGGAGCCTGGCCGATCCTGGCGTTGCGTGAGGGCAGTGTCGAGCGCGCTGGTTTCGTGCTGGCGACCAGGGTCGGCGCGGTCAAGCGCATCGCGCCGGCTGGCAACCAGGCGACAGCCGCGTTCGACCTTGCATTCGAGTCCAGCCTCGTCGCCGCAAAGCCCCTGGCCGTGGCGTCTGTGGACCGGAACCAGGCCGTCGAGATTGGCGGCACGATGCAGGGCTACTCCTGGACGCTCAACGGCAGGACATGGGGCGACCATCAGCCGATCGCAGTGCGAAAGGGTGAGCGCATCGAACTCGTCCTGCGCAACGCCAGCATGATGGGCCATCCCATGCACCTGCACGGCCATCATTTCCAGGTTGTCGCCATCGACGGCCGCCGCTTCGCGGGAGCTGTGCGCGATACCGTCTGGCTGCCGCCGATGCGCGAGGTGACGGTGGCGTTCGATGCCACCAACCCAGGCACATGGGCGTTCCACTGCCATCACCTCTATCACATGGCGACCGGCATGATGACCGTCGTCGACTACGCCGCCTAACCGGTTTCAAGGACAGGACCATGAGACAGAACGATATGAATACCCTCTTCAGGACCCTGGCGATCGGAGCAGTGCTCGCGTTCTCGGCGCCCGTTCTCGCGAACGATGCCCATCATCCGGCCGGCAGCGGAGACGCTTCGCCGCCCCCTGCCGCGATGGAGAATGCGGAGGACGGAGGCACTGGCTCGGGGATGCCCATGATGATGGGCAACTCGATGTCCAACACCATGATGTCCAACACCATGATGTCGAGCGGCATGATGAAAATGATGATGGGCATGATGGCGGGCGGCGACATGGGTCAGATGATGTCGCCCGAGCATGTCGAGGGGCGGATCGCCTTCCTCTCGACCGAACTGAAACTCACCAAGGCGCAGCGCCCGCTTTGGGATGCCGTTGCCGAGGCGCTGCGGGCAAACGCTCACTCGGCCAAGGACATGATGGCGAAAATGCCTGCCGGCATGATGGGCGGAGATACCGCCCCCGAGACGCCAGTGGAGCGGATCGAGGTCCAGGAGCGAATGCTGTCGACGCGGCTCGAGGGACTGAGGCGGCTCAAGGTCGCTTTGGCGCCCTTCTACGCGTCGCTGGACGATGCCCAAAAGGCGGTGGCCGACAAGCTGCTCGCGCCGGCCCCGATGGGCATGATGTGAGACATGAAGGGGCCGTTGCGCCAGACCGCGACGGCCCCCCCGCGATCGACGCGAGATCTCCAGGTGAGACCATGAAGAGGAAGCGGAGCGTCCGCACGGAAGAGCTGCTGCTTTTGCAGCGCGAAACCTTCGACTACTTCCTGGGCGAGGTGAATCCCGCCAACGGCCTCATCCGCGACAAGACCGCCGCCGATTGGCCGGCCAGCATAGCGGCGACGGGTCTCGCTCTCACCTGCTATCCGGTGGCCGTCGAGCGCGGATACATGACCCGGCCAGAAGCCGTCGCACGAACCCTGGCTACGCTCCGCTTCTTCCACACTAGTCCCCAGGGGCCGGAGCCCGACGCTACCGGCTATCGTGGGTTCTACTATCATTTCCTCGATATGCAGACAGGACGGCGCGCCTGGCAGTGCGAGCTGTCCACGATCGACAGCGCCCTCCTGTTGGCAGGCGCTCTCACGGCGGCCGCGTATTTCGCTGAAGAGACCGCTGACGAGCAGGAAATCCGCGCGCTTGCCGATGCGCTATATCGCCGTGCCGACTGGCAGTGGGCACGGAACCAGGGCGCAACGGTGACGCATGGCTGGACCCCGGAAAACGGGTTCATCAAATACCGTTGGGAGGGCTATGACGAGGCCCTCCTGCTTTACATTCTGGCGCTTGGGTCGCCGACCTTTCCGCTTCCCGAGAGCAGCTACGCCGCCTGGACGTCGACCTACCGCTGGGAAAGCTGCTACGGCTACGAATATCTCTATGCCGGGCCGTTGTTCACGCATCAGCTGTCGCATGTCTGGATCGACTTTCGCGGGATACAGGACGCGTTCATGCGCGGGAAGGGCATCGACTATTTCGAGAACAGCCGGCGGGCGACCTATCTCCAGCAATGCTATGCCATCATGAATCCGCGGAAGTTCGAAGGGTACCGCGAGTGCTGCTGGGGGATCACCGCAAGCGAGGGACCAGGTCCGGCCACTCTCAAGCTCAATGGTGTCCAGCGGGAGTTCTACGATTATGTCGGCCGCGGCGTTCCCTATGGACCGGATGACGGCACGCTCGCTCCCTGGGCGGTCGCCGCCTCATTGCCGTTCGCTCCGGAGATCGTCCTGCAGGCGCTCGACTTCTGCATCCATCAGGCGAAGCTGAAGGAGTTCAACAGATACGGCTTCAAGGCGGCCTTCAATCCCACCCACCCGGGCGAGCCTGGCAATCCGTACGGGTGGTGGGTATCGCCCTGGCACTTCGGCATCAACCAGGGCCCGATCGTGCTGATGATCGAGAACTATTTGAGCGACACGGTTTGGCGCTTGATGCGCGGCTGTTCATACATCGTCGCCGGATTGCGCCGCGCCGGGTTCAGCGGCGGCTGGCTGAACGATGCGGATCCTGGCTGAACGGATTGCTCGGGCCCCCCACGGGCGGACCGATCGATTTGACGCACATCAAAGCGCATTCGAGTCGAAGAGGCGATCATGCCCATGGTGAATAGCTCGGAAGCCTTGCTGTGCTTGGACAATCTTGTCACATCTGGCAGCGACGCCATCAGACTGCAAGCGGCACCCTCGGTGCGATCATGCTTGGGTTTGGCCTTGCTCTTTTCCTGTTGCTGACGCCTTGGGGCTCGGCGCAAGCGCACGAGTTCGGCGTATCACCAGACTTCTCGTCAGCCAAGGTCATCCAGTCGGTGGCCGATGGCAAGGCCGATCGGCTGGCCTCGGCGGCCTCTCTGTCGGCATCAACCCTGGACGAGTCGGGTTGCCATGACGGCCATTGCGGCCTGTGCATGGGTGGACATTGTTTCGGTTGTTCGGCAGTTGCTCTGGCAGGTGGTCCTGATCTCGCCTCCGCAGCTGAGCCTGGCGCCCCAGCTTTCCCCGACCAATCGGGTTTCGCGCTGACCAGGCCTGACGAAGCCTTTCGGCCCCCTCGTTCCGTTCTCTGACGCCCTGCTCGGCGGGTAAATTCCACGCGTTGCCGAACAGGATCGCTCTTTTGTGCCGGGCCTACGCTGGCTTCGGTCGCGAATGTATTTCGAGGAGAAAACTCATGAACATGCGGACAGAAGCAGCAATCCCTGATTACCCGTCTGGTGGCCTGGCCAGCGGGCAGGGGTCAGTCGCGCTCCGTATCGGCGGAATGACCCGCACCCACTATCCGCCGGCAATCGATGAGGCCATTCGGGCGGTCAAAGAGGAACCAGGAGAGTTCGGATACGCATGCCCCATGGGCATGTTCCGCAGCCGCCTCATCGTCGAATAGGAGACCAGCATGTCAATGCATGACCATTCGGACCACGACCAGCCGCAAGGCTCCTTTTTGACCTCCCGGGCAGGCCTTGTCCTACTTGGCTTCCTTGCGATCGGCGGGTTCCTGCTCTTCACCGAGCACCGCGCCCATGTCCTTGGCGCGCTGTTCTATCTGCTGCCGCTCGGCTGCGTCTTCATGCACTTCTTCATGCATGGAGGACATGGGCATGGCGGACATGGCGGCCACCGCAGCCAGCCCGACGAAAGGAATCCGTCATGAGCGCCGACACTCAAGCCTACGGCCTTTGGAGCCTGGTGATCGTCAACTCCGCCGTCTTCATCCTGTTTGCCTACAGCTTCTTCAAGCCGGCGACGACCCGTGACTGGCGCTCGTTCGGCGCGTTCAGCGCCTTCCTGGTCGCGCTGTTCGCGGAGATGTATGGTTTTCCGCTTACCATCTACTTGCTGTCCGGCTGGCTGCAGTCCCGCTATCCAGGGATCGACTGGTTCTCGCATGATGCCGGACATCTCTTGGAAATGATGTTCGGCTGGCGGATCAATCCGCATTTCGGCCCCTTCCATCTGCTGAGCTTCGTCCTGATCGGCGGTGGGTTCTGGCTGATCGCGGCCGCATGGAGCGTTCTCTACGACGCTCAGCAGCACCGTTCTCTCGCCACCAGCGGCCCGTACAGCCACTTGCGCCACCCGCAATATGTCGGCTTCATCCTGGTGATGCTGGGTTTCCTCGTTCAGTGGCCGACGCTGCTGACGCTGGCGATGTTCCCGGTGCTGGTCGTGATGTATGTGAGGCTGGCGCGGGCCGAGGAGCGCGAAGCGATTGCCGAATTCGGCGACGTCTACCGCAACTACATGACACAGGTTCCGGGATTCATTCCGTGCTGGAACCGGTTGTCCGGCGGGTCGGTCGGCGGCCCTGGACGAGGCCTTGCCCCATGACGCGGCATCGCCGATCCTGGCCGTTTTCAGCGATCCTGCTCGCGGTCTTCGGTGTGGCGCTCTTCTGCATCGGCGCCTTCTTCATGTTCCTTCGGCCGCCGCTATTGCCGGAGGACGTGCGGTTCGTCGGCCTGTCGCTGGAACAGCTTCAGGCCGGGCAGCCACGCATGGCATCGTGGCTCGAGCGCGTGTTTCAGGTGCTCGGCGGATATGCCGTCGCCGCGGGCATTCTCACCGTCACAATCGCCGCGACGTCGTTCCGGCGGCACGAGCGGTGGGCTCTTCTGGGCGTGCTCGCCAGCGGCGTCGCCTCAATCGGATGGATGGCTGTCGTCAACTTCGTCATAGGATCCGATTTCCGGTGGGTGTTGCTGGCAGTCGCGATCCTCTGGGCGGCAAGCGTCTGCACGTTCGTGGTCGAGATCAGGCAAGCCGCCATGCGCGCAGGCGGGATCGGGTAGCCCTATGTCCAACGCTGTCTTCACCGCAAAGGACCTTACCAAGACCTACGTGTCCGGCGAGACGCAGGTGCATGCCCTGCGCGGCGTGAACCTTGAGATTTCGGCAGGGGAAGTGGTCGTCCTCCTTGGCCCGTCGGGCAGCGGAAAATCGACATTGCTCAACATCATGGGCGGGCTCGATCACGCGACCAGCGGCGAGCTTTCCTTCAAGGACTTGCGGCTGACCGGCCTCGACGATCGCGGATTGACATCCTATCGCCGCCGCCACGTCGGTTTCGTGTTTCAGTTCTACAATCTGATCCCGAGCCTGACAGCCTACGAAAACGTCGCGCTGGTCACGGAGATTGCCGACGATCCGATGCGTCCCGAGGAAGCTCTCGCTCTCGTTGGGCTGGAGCCGCGCATGCATCATTTCCCGGCGCAGCTGTCCGGCGGCGAGCAGCAGCGCGTCGCCATCGCCCGCGCGATCGCCAAGCGTCCGGAAGTGCTGCTGTGCGACGAGCCGACAGGCGCGCTCGACTCCAGGACAGGGGTTCGGGTGATCGATGCCCTGATGCAGGTCAATGCCGAACTCGGCACGACCACCGTCATCATCACCCACAACGCCATCATCCAGGAGGTCGCGCACCGGGTTCTGTTCTTCAGCGACGGGCAGATATCGAGAGCCGTCACGAACGAAGCCCGGCGCGCCGTCGCCGAACTGCAGTGGTGAAGACATGCGCGCCCTGGACATAAAGCTGTTGCGCGATCTTGTCCGCCTTTGGGCGCAGGCATTGGCCATCGCGCTGGTGGTAGGCGGCGGCGTGGCAACGCTTCTGCTTGCCGTCGGCTCCTACCGTTCCCTCGATGAGACGAGGACGGCTTACTACGAGCGCTACCGCTTCGCCGATGTCTTCGCCACGGTGCGACGGGCGCCGAAATCTCTCCTCGGCCGGATCGCCGAAATCCCAGGTGTGGCTAGCGTGGATGCACGCATCGCACAGTACGCGCTGCTCGAAACACCGGGTCTGACCGCTCCGGCCACCGGCGTCGTCATCTCGCTGCCCGAGGTCGGCGAGCCGAAGCTCAATCGCCTCCATATGCGTGCGGGCCGCACGCCCGATCCGAGCCGGGACGACGAGGTCGTCGTCAATGAGACCTTCGCCGAAGCGCACCGGTTCACCCTGGGCTCGAGCTTCGCGGCGACCCTCAACGGTCGCAGGTGCGATCTGACGATCGTCGGCATCGCGCTTTCTCCCGAATACATCTATGCCGTCGGCCCCGGCGACATCATGCCCGACGGCCACCGCTTCGGCGTCATCTGGATGTCCGAACGGGCTCTGGCCAGCGCCTATGATCTCGAAGACGCTTTTTCGTCGGTGTCGCTGAAGCTGCTGCCGGGAACGTCGGAGCGCGAGGTGATGATGCGTCTCGACAGTCTGCTCAATCGCTATGGCGGGCACGCCGCCTACGGGCGCAAGGACCAGACGTCGCATGCCTGGCTCGACCACGAGCTCGACATGCTCAACAACATGAGCCGCACGCTGCCGCCGATCTTCCTGCTGGTGTCGGCGTTTCTTGTGAACCTCACCCTCAGCCGCCTCGTTTCGCTTGAGCGCGAACAGATCGGACTCCTGAAAGCGCTCGGCTACCGCAATGCCGGCATCGTCCTGCACTACCTGAAATTTGTAGGCGTCATCACGGCGGTCGGCATCGTCATCGGCAGTCTGATCGGCACCTGGCTCGGCAGCTATGTGACCGGAGTATTCGCCGACTTTTTCCGCTTCCCGTTTCTGCTGTTCACCAAGAGCCCCGATCTCTACGTCGCGGCGGCGGGACTGAGCGCGTTTGCCGCGGCAATCGGTGCGCTGCGAGGCTTGCGCGAAGTCGTCAATCTGGCGCCCGCGGTTGCCATGCAGCCGCCGGCTCCGCCGGTTTTCCGCCGAACGCTGCCGTTGAGCCTCAGCGCGGCCGGCCTCGTCTCGCAGCCGATGAGAATGATGCTGCGCAACGTCGCGCATCATCCAGTTCGATCCTTTCTCACCGCATTCGGCATGTCGCTGGCGACGGCGATCCTGATCGTGTCGCTCTTCACGAAGGGCACGATGGAGCAGCTCGTCGACGTGACCTACTTCCTTGCGGATCGACAGGACGCGACCGTCAGCTTTTTCGAGAAGCGCCCGAGGGAAGTGGCCTTCCAGATTGCGAGGCTTCCCGGAGTGCTGAATGCGGAACCCTATCGGGAAGTCCAGGTCCGCATCCGGAATGGCCATGTCGAGCGCCGCATCATGATCCGCGCCAGGCCGCGCGGGGCGGAGCTCAACCGTATCATTGATGCCGATCTCCGGCCGGTGGTCCTGCCGGAATCGGGCCTCGCGATCTCGGACATGCTAGCCAAGGTACTCAAGGTGCGGGTCGGCGACACCGTCGAGGTCGATCTGCTCGACAGCGAGCGCCGGACGGTCTCGCTTCCGGTGGCGGCGCTGGTCGAGGACTATCTCGGCATGCGCGGGATGATGGATGAGGAAGCGCTCGCCAGGCTGTTGCGTGAAGCGCCGATGGCGAACGGGGTGAGCGTCAGCCTGGACAAGAACAGACAGGACGAGTTCTACGCGGCGGTCAAGGCCATGCCGGTCGTGAGCAGCCTGGCTCTGCAGACGGCGTCCCTCGCCACTTTCCGCGACGCCGTGGCGCTTCTGGTCACGACGATGTCCAGCATCTACACGGGGCTCGCAGCCGTCATCGCGTTCGGCGTGGTTTACAACAACGCCCGTGTCTCCCTGTCCGAGCGGGCCAGGGAACTGGCAAGCCTGCGGGTGCTTGGCTTCACCCGCGGCGAAGTGCTCGGCATCCTTCTCTTTGAACTCGCGCTGTTGACCTTGATCGCGCAGCCGCCGGGTTGGGCCCTTGGCTATGGTCTTGCCTGGATCATGAAGACCAACCTGGCCGGCGAACTGATGCGGGTACGCCTGGTTGTCGAGCCTGCCACTTATGTTTTCGCCAGTGCGATCGTCATTACGGCGGCTGTGCTCTCCGCGCTGATCGTCCGCAGGCGGGTCAATCAACTCGACCTCGTTGCTGTTCTCAAGACGCGGGATTGAAGACCATGCGCACCAGATCGATGACCAACTGGATGAGGAGAATCGGCGGCATCGCGGCCTTTGGGCTGATCGCCGCGGCGGCGGTCTGGTTCGCATGGCCGCAGCCGATCCCGGTCGACCTGGCGACGGTAGCCAAGCGTCCGATGGAGGTGACCGTCGATGACGAGGCCAAGACCGAGGTGCGGCACATCTACACGGTATCCGCGCCAATCGCCGGCAAGGTGCTCAGAATTTCGCCGCCGCACCATGTCGGAGACGAGGTAGCCAAGGACGAGACGGTGGTGGCGGTCATGCAGCCGACCATCCCCGGTCTCCACGATGTTCGCACGCACGAAGAACTGTTGGCGGCGCTTGGCGCGGCAGAAGCGGCCGTGACGTTCGCGGAAGCGGAGGTGAAACGTCTCGAGGCGGCGCTTGCATATTCGCGCACCGAGCTCGATCGCGCGGAAAGGCTGGCCAAATCCGGAGCGATTTCGCAGAACGCCCTCGACAAGGCGAAGTTCGAAGTCGACACCAACGAGGCAGCCTTGGCGAGCGCGAAGGCGCAGGTCGAAGTCCGGCGCAACGAACAGGCGATGATCCAGGCGCGGCTCGGCCAGCCTGCCGGAGATGTCACACAATCGGATCCGGCCTGCTGCATCCAGCTTCGTGCGCCGGTGAGCGGCCGCATCCTGAAGATCGTTCAGGAGAGCGAGGGCATGGTCCAGCCGGGCGCGCCGCTTGTCGAGATCGGCGACCCGCGCGACCTGGAGGTGGCGGCGGACCTGCTCTCGACCGACGCGGTCCAGATCAGGCCCGGCGCCGCCGTTCGCATCGACGGTTGGGGCGGGCCCGCGCTTCAGGGCAAGGTGACGCGGATCGACCCGGCCGGGTTTCTCAAGGTCTCGGCGCTTGGGATCGAGGAGCAGCGCGTCCACACGGAGATCGATATCGTCGACCCTGCCGAGATGTGGTCGCAGCTTGGGCACGACTATCGCGTGATCGTGCACGTGACGAGTTGGCGGGACGACAATGTCCTTAGCGTCCCGGTGGCGGCACTGTTCCGGCAGGGCGAAGACTGGGCCGTGTATCTCGACGAGGCCGGACGGGCGCGCACTGCCGTAATCAAGATCGGCCACCGGGACAGCAGGATGGCCGAGGTCGAATCCGGCCTGTCGGAAGGCGATCGGGTCGTGCTGCACCCGAGCGACCGGGTGATCGACGGCGTGGCCGTGCGCGAGCGGAGCGTTCGATAGGCCCGGTTGGCCCGTAAGCTGCTTTGGGCTCTCCTTCGCCGAGGCTTCGGAGGGCGCCCTGCTTCGCGCGAAGGATCGGACTTGTCCTGCGAAGCGCGCAACGCGAAGCAGATGGCGGAGAGGGAGGGATTCGGTTTCACGCCTATCCTGCTGAAAATGCTAATCTTTTCGCGCTTTTTGTTACGCAGTTTGTTACACTGCTACAACTGCGATTTACAATCGCTCTTTTGAGCTCGCCTGCCCAATCCATCTTATCTGTCGAAACCGACGCAATGGCGCGGCGGTGGATTGGGTCACTCTGTCATAGTATCCGCGCTTCATTAAGTTGACGATGCCGTTTAGACTCGGAGCTGATCCTTTCCGGTCGATCACCAGGATTTGGCGCGCGACCCGGCACCGGCGGTTCGTCTTTGTACGTTTGTGTCATCCAGGCCGGATCAACTCGGCCATCAGGCTTCTCACGACTTATGCATGCGTTTCCCACTTTTATTAGCATTCGGTGCGAACCCGCACCCTGCACCAAACCTGCGACGCCTAAGCTATCGTCCTCGACTTGAGCGTTCCCTGCTTCTCGTGGAAGACGCTAAATTCGCTCGTGCGTTATTGCCGGCCAGCAAAGGCTGCGGGTCGGCGGTGAGGGTGTCGAGGAGCGGCGGCCGTTCCCTTTCACTCAATAGTGCCGCCGGCGCCTGGATGGTTTCCACGACGCCGCCCCCGCAATCGTAGCCGTTGTGATGATCATCGTGCATGCGCTGAGCTGTTGGGGACATGCTGATGGCGGTGCCGGAAGCACCGGAGACATGTGATATCTCGGCAGCGGGCAGAGCGGCTTCTCTGTCGCTGCACAGGAAAGCGTAGAGTTCCTTCACGCAAATGCGGGCGTCCTTCTTGTCTTTTTGAAAGGGCGGGACGAGGGGCAACCTGATATCGGCCTTTTGGTAGAACGGACTGCGCTCTTCGTACAGCTGGTCAACCTTCTGCTCGATGTCGGCGCCTTGCAGCAGCGGCCGGCTGGTGTCCCTCTCGAGGCGCCTGCGGAGCTCTTTCAGCTCGGGTGTCGAGCCAGATCGACCTCGCCTTATTAAGAATCAGGGCTTGATTGGACTCCTTGCCAAAGCAGCCGCCGCCGGTTGCGATGACGATGGGGCCTCTCTCCAGCTGCTTGGCGAGCTCTTTGGTCTCCAGGTCCCTGAAGTGCGCCTCGCCACGGCCAGGGTCGGCGAACATCTCCATCAGATTGCCGTGATCGGCGACGATATGCTTATCGATGTCGACAAACTCCACCCCCAACTCCTTGGCAAGCTGGGCGCCGATGGTCGACTTGCCGCTCGCCGGCATGCCGACGAGCACGACCGGCCGCGTACCGAGGGCCGCGAGGATCTCGCCGGCTTGCGGCGAGCGAGCGACCGCAATCTGTTGTCTTGCGACGATGGGCGACCTGGAGGTCCCTGCCGCCCTCGACCTGCTTTCTCCTGACGAGTCCCAGTGTAATATCTCCCAGGCACCACGGGGAATGGGGACTAGCTGTGAGCTCTGCGCGCGGTGCGCGAGCTCGGCCCGATAACTGGCCGGCGTAGGGAACTCGACCTCGAAGCGATAGTTCTGCGCGGTTCTGAACGCCGTGTGAACGCCGCGTAACCGCGGCCTGTCCATCCTGATGACCCAGTTGGTGGTCTCGACCTCGCTGCAGTCCCGCTCCTCGAAGGCCAGTGCCGCCTTCCTGAAGGCGCGCGTAAAAGCCTCGTCCGGGATCTCGAAGACATGGCGCACGGCATTGGTGACCAGTTGGGCCTCCGGCGCCGTGCTCACGCTCTGGCCGGTCAACTCGTCGGCTATCCAGACCTGCCCGCCCGACCGTTGGTCAAGATGCGGCACCTTCACCTCGATGCCGTCCTGCCGCAAAAGCTCGGCAACCGCATGCACAATTTTTGGTAATCGCGCTTTCTTGCGCTTCGGCGGGGGCGGCTTCGAGCCTGGCCCGCTCAAGGGCCTGTTCGCTGCTCAGCGTTATCGTGCTGGCGCGGTCGTCTTCGGCCGAGATTGCTAAGGCGCTGAGCAGAATGCGCTTTTCGACGGCGAGTCTGATCGAGGCCTCCATGACCGATGCCGCCAGCGTGGGGTTGTCCTTCAGATCCGCCAGGCTGCCATCGACGTCGAACCGGCCCTGGTGGAGCTTTGCCGCCTGCGCCTTGACATATGGCGCCGACTTGAAGCCCGGCCTCTGCTCCAAGAGCCGCTGCAATTCGGTGGTTTTTTGCATGAACACCCGCGCACCGGTATCGGACTTGTAGGCGTCAGTGCCGACCTTGATGCCGACGCTCAACAGATTGATGGCGCTTTCATGCAGCTTGACTTCCGACTGCTCATGAGCCGGCTCGCTATTGAGCTGCAGGTTCCAGTCCTGGAGCTCGGCCACTAACAACGCGGCCAGTTCGCAGGCCACCGGATGCCTGGCGGCCTTGCTGTCTTCCCTCGCCCTGGCGATGAGCTCATGGAGGGCCTGGCCATCCGGCCGATCTTCCTGCAACAGTGCGCGGATGTCGGCCTTGAGCTCATTATGAATGCCCTCGTAGGTGCCGAAGATGGCACGCTCGGCAAACCAGCGTTGCGCCTCCAGCGGCTGCGCCAGCACGTTGCGCTGCAGGCAGCTGTAGGTCTCCAGCACCAGCCCGGTGGCCGACAGGATCTGCTTGGACCGGGTGAACTGGTAGCCGCTTTTCTCAATGGCCGGCGTGTGCGACTTCGGCGGCTTCATCGAGGCGATGCCGCGCGCCTGCAGCTGCGCGTCGAACTGGCGCACATGCTCGTAAAGGCGAGGCTGGTCGCCAATGATGACGACGGTGTCGCCATCAAAATCGCCGTCGAGCATTTTTTGTTCGACGCTTGGAACCGCAACCAAAGAGCCGGGCGCGAACACCTCCGTCGCCTGCAGGATGCCGACGCACTCGAGCGCGGTGTCGGCCTTGACCCGGTCCTTTTCCTCCAGCCAGTACGAATGGCACTTTACGTCCTCGGCAGACATCACGACCCCGCGCTCGGCGAAGTCCGCCGGCCACATTTCGTCGGGCACAACGATCAAGATGCCTTTGGCAAAGAAGGTCGGATCGTCGGCGGCAAGCCCAGCCCCCGACCTGTGCGCGAAGTTGAAGCTATATTGGAAGGCCACGCACCGATCCAGGAACGCCGCGGTCCGGTCGCCATCGCGCGCCGACCTGACCCGGTCGGCGGCGAACGGGCGCAGGTTGGGCTTGTCATAGGGGGAGCGTCCGACAAGCACGCCAGCGTCACGGGTCAAGGTCTTGCTCTTGCCCGTCGGCACATGCAGGCATTCGTCGCTGGACGGCACGGCGATAGCGCTCGAACCCTCGATATGCCCGCCCGTGACCGTCCGGAACAGCTCCTCGGCGGTGAGGCTTTGATGGGTTTCGAGCCAAGCCTGAGCCTTCTCGCGGGTCTCCTGTGCTACCTCGACGCTACGCGGATAATGTTGCAGCGCCGAGGGCGGTACCGCCGATTGCCTTTTATCGGCATAGGCAGGCATCCGCTCGGGAGCGTCGTGGCGAGCCCGGGCAATGGACGGCATGCGCTCGGCCAGTGAGGCCCTAATGAAGCCGCAGCCGTCATGCGGCCGCAAGGCGATCTCGCCGTCTCGCCCCTCGAACCGGAAGGGATGCACTGCGCCTGCGGGATGGTCGGGCAGAAGGGACAGCTTGAAGCACCCTTCCAGCGCATAATCATGGGGGCCAATGTCGGGGATGCCCGGCGGCGCGGCAAATCCGCGGCGCTGGGTATAGTAATAGGCTTCCTTGAACGGCGCCCAGGCCCGCGACAGCTGCTCAAAGGCCGTACCCGGAGCCGTCTCGGCATAGGGGATCGCCAAAAGCTTGCCGCTTGGGGCCTCTGCGGCCGTGAAAGGCAGGTGAGAGGCAAGCTGGTTCAGGCTCTTTTGCGGCGGCTTCAGTTTGCTGCCGCCGAACAGGTCCATGCGGTAGGGCACGCCCTCCACGGTGAACGTGCGTGTCAGCATGGCTCCAGTCGGAGTTCCCTTTAGCTGCACCGCCACCACCTTCACCGCGCCCGAGGTCAAGCGGTGGAAAATGGAATAGCGCAACTCGGCTTCGCTGGCCAGCGGCCGGCCTTGCATGTCGACCACCGGCAGCCGCATCAGTCCGGCATCGCCTTGCGGCGGTCTCGGCTCGTGGTCCATGGCCTGAAGGACCCGATGGACATCGAAGCTGGAGGCTGCATGCTGGGCCTGGATCATCGATGCGTTCTGCGCCATGAAGGTGTCGAGCGCTTCGAGCGGCTCCTTCGCCTCGATCTCGGCGATCACGCTCGAGTTCGCGCACCGCCTCGGCGCGCGCCGCGGCGCTCCTTCCTCGGCTGATGAACACTGCCGATCATAGATTCGACTGCCAGCCTCAAAGCCCCATCGTCGTGCATAATATGGGCTGGCCTCGCTACATTCGAAGGGGATCGAAGGCCGATCCCACGGTGCGGTGAAAGAAGCTGCAAGCGGCTTCCAAGACTAGGTGCGAGCACCTCGATCTCATTGTAGGCCCGTCATCGGATCATATGGAAATCGGTGAGCTTCATCCGCCGGCCTTTTACAACGTGGTTTGGTCGATCCTCTAGGGGATTACGCAGTCTTAAGCCAGCATTAATACCTTAGACGCGACACTAGGAATACTTTTACTATTCGCTAAAGCTCGATGCTATTTGACGAGGACTGGTCTTGCGTTTGCAGTTTTCTAGATGAGAGGGCTAAAGGACATTAGCGTCGGGACCAAGCTCTCGTTGGGCTTTGGGCTGGCGCTGCTGTGCGTCGTGGCCGTGGGAGTATTTGGGGTCGCGCAACTGCGATCACTCAACAAGGTCACGAGCGAGATCACCAGCGTTTGGTTGCCCCAGGTCCAGATCGTCGGCGAGATGAAGCGCAACCTCGCGGAACACCAGCTCTATGCGACGTTGCGCGTGCGCACTGCCGAGGCTGCGCAGATAGCCGGCATTGAGAAGGAGATGGCGAGGGAAAGCGACGAAATACTGCAAGGTCGGCGCGCCTATCGCCGGAGTGCCGGATCGCTGGCCGAGCAGCAGCTGTTCGACCAGTTCGTCAACCTATGGACGGCCTACGAAGATTCCCTGACATCGATTTTCCCGCTCCTCGAAACAGGAGGGCGAACAATGGCTGTCAAGGAGTTCGAGACGGTATCGCTCCCGACCGTTGCCGCCGCCACGCAGCGATTGGACGACCTGCTGGCCCTCACCAACGAGCGCAGCACGGCCGCGGCGGTGATGGCGGACAGGACCTACACCGTTGCGCAAAGATTGACTTGGCTGGCAGTTCTTTTTGCCGCCGGGTGTCTTGGTGGGCTTGTCGCCTGGATACGCCACAATGTCAGCAAGCCGATCCTCGCCGTGACCGAGGCGATGCGTTGCTTGGCGCAGGGCGAGCGCCGTTCGAGTCTCATTGCGCTGAAAAGGGATCGGCAGGACGAGGTTGGAGTGCTGTTCTCGGCCTTTGCCGGCTACCGGGCCAGCCTGGAGCGCAGCGATGCCTTGGCCCGAGAAGCCGAGCTGGAGCGGCAGCAATTGGCCGCGGCCGCCGCCAATATGCCCGTAGGGCTTTGCATGTTCGATGCGGAGAGGCGGCTGGTTCTGTGCAACCAAAGCTACGCCGATCTCTACCATGTGCCGGAGCCCCTGACTCGTCCCGGCACGCCGTGGATCGATTTGATGCGGTTCCGGATCGCGGCGGGCCTCTATGCCGGCCATGACCCGGAAAAGTATGTGCAGCAGCTGACGGAGACCATCGATCGCGCAGAGCGGACGGTGAGCCTGGTGGAACTCAGGGACGGACGCACCATCGACCTCATCCATCAGCCACTGCCGGGCGGCGGGTGGCTTGCCACTCACCATGACGTGACCGACTTGCGGCGGAGCGAAGCCAAGATTTCATACATGGCGCGCCACGACGGACTTACCGAGCTTCCAAATCGCATATTGTTCCGCGAACGCGCCGAGGAGGCTTTGGTCGAGATGCGGCGTGATGGTAGCAAGATTGCTTTCCACTGCCTCGATCTCGATCATTTCAAGATGGTCAACGACACGCTGGGGCACCCGGTTGGCGACGCCTTGCTGAAGGAGGTCGCCGCCAGACTGAAACAGGTGGCCCGTGAAGGCGACACCGTGGCAAGGCTCGGCGGCGATGAGTTCGTGATCATTCAAACCGCGGTTGATCAGCCGGTCGAGGCGACAGCTCTTGCCCAACGGGTCATTGATGGGCTGAGCGCACCTTATGTCGTCGATGGCCACGGGGTTATGATCAGCGCCAGCATCGGCATCTCGATCGCGCCGGACGATGGCATTGACGCCGACCAACTTCTCAAGACCGGCGACATGGCGCTCTACCGGGCGAAGGCGGAAGGCCGCGGAACCTACAGGTTCTTCGAACCGGAAATGGATGCGCGCATGCAGGCGCGGCGGTTTCTCGAACTCGACCTGCGCGAAGCGGTGGTGCGGCAGCAGTTCGAAATCTACTACCAACCGCTCCTCAATCTCGACCGCGGCGAGGTCAGCTGCTTCGAGGCGCTGCTGCGCTGGCATCACCCGACGCGCGGCATCGTATCCCCGGGAGAATTCATCCCGCTGGCCGAGGACATCGGCCTCATCGTCCCGATCGGTGAATGGGTTATCAAGCAAGCCTGTCTCGACGCGGCAAGCTGGCCCGGTAGCATCAAGGTCGCCGTCAATCTGTGCCCGGCGCAATTTCGCAACGCGCGCTTGCTCTCCACCATCGTCGAGGCATTGGATATCTCGGGACTGCCCCCCAGCCGGCTTGAGCTTGAGATCACCGAGACAGTGCTGCTGGCCAACAGCCAGGCGACTCTCTCGATGCTGCAACATATCCACATGCTCGGCGTTCATATCGCGATGGACGACTTCGGAACCGGATATTCGAGCTTGAGCTATCTGCGCTCGTTCCCATTCGACAAGATCAAGATCGATCAATCCTTCATCACGGACGCCGGAGATATCGACAGTTCCGTCGCCATCATTCGAGCGGTCACGAGCCTCGGCAACAGCCTCGGGATGCAGACCACCGCCGAGGGCGTCGAGACCGTGGAGCAGCTGGAACGGGTCCGAAGAGAAGGCTGCACCGAGGCGCAGGGCTTCCTGCTCAGCCGCCCGCTGCCCGCGCGGGACATCCCCGCGATGCTGGAGCGGACCCGCGCCGTGGTGGCGGGCGAGATCATTGAGACCGAACCCGAAACGTCAGGCGAGCGAGACACGGACAAGCCGGGCAGGCGTCGCAGTAGGGCGTCTGTCCCCGCCTAACCGGGATGCAAGCGAAAAACAGTGCCAACGAACATGAGTTTGCCGGCCTAGTTCAGGCCGCCACTCGGATCATGTCGATAGCGGGTGTGTAGGTCGGCGCGGCTCGAAATTAGGTGTGCTGAGCGCCGGTCAAAGTGGGATTAGCTTGTCATATCGATTATGGGATCCAGGTTGAACCCGACTTGCAGGACTCTGCTCGTAACCGAGCAGATCAACCTCACATTCGGTCGCTGCTCTTCACGGCTGCACCAACATCCCGCCTACGGCCGCTGGGCTCGGGCGACGAGACCATTCTGAGTGAGCGGCGTTTTATATACCCGTTCGGTCGTCAGTACCTTGCGTTCACGACAGATACGCCGGCGATCCTCCTGCTCCGGTGTTGGCTCTTTGACCATTGCACATATGCGCGGTTCGCCTCGCTTGAAGGCAAGGAGAGACGAGCGTTTCACCATCGATCTTATCGGTTTTGGCTCGGCGACTGCGACGAGACACTGCGATAGAAGCGGGATCAACGACGTAGCTCTCGATCCCCGCCTTGCTCAGAACCCGATGGATCCAGGAGCCATCGAGCCCGGCTTCCTGGATAGCGACGACGGGGAAGTCTGGCCCCATGCGTGCTCTTGCCTTCTCTCGCACGCTATCGAAGCGACGGAACAAGGCGGATAAATCACCACTGGGGACACTGTGTTTCGACAACTTCTCGCCGCCACCTGGCGACAACGACGAGATCAGCCAGGTTGAACGGCTGAGCTCCAGCGATACGAAGATTGCGCCCAGACCAGTCCGGATAGCAGTCAGAGTTTCGGATCGGTCGGCCACTACATGCATGGTGTTCCTCCGCGGGGTGTTTGTTAGCAGCGTCACTCTGCCAGAGCACGCGCCGCTATCCATCCGTCGCCATGGGATCTGGTGATTGTTCATGTCGCCGATTCCCGCGAAGGAACGCCACCATGACCAAGATTGAAAGTAAGACCGCCAGCGCTGCCGTCAAAGACATTCTGCTTTCAGACCCGGACGGACTTCACGAAATGATCCGTGCGGTGATGCAGGAGGTGCTCGAGGCCGAGATGGACGACGGTGGAGGAGACCATCGAGCGCACGCTGACCTTCTTTTGCCTGCCGCGCCAGCATCACAAGCATCTCAAGAGCACCAACATGCTTGAACGGCTCAATGAGGAAATCCGCCGGCGCACCTATGTCGTGCGCATCTTCCCCAACGCCGAAAGCTGCCTGCGCCTCGTCAGGGCGCCGGCTGTCGAAACCAACGAAAACTGGATGGAGGCCCTACATCAACATTGACGACCTGCGCGAGCACAAGAAGCTCGCTCTACGCCAAGCCGCATGACCAGCATCGTGGCCGCCCCATTTTGCAGAACTTGACGCACACAACCGCCACTTCGAGTTTACCGACCGCACCGAGTCATCCACGCAAAGACCTGCGCAGCGTCAGCTTCAGAGCTTGGTCCCACCGGCTGAACGCCAAAAAAGCGGATCTTGGCCATCGGAAGCGCCCTCAACCGACTGAGAGGTTTCGGCTTATGCGATGCGACTGGCAGTCCTGCGCTCCGGGGACAAGGCCGTGGCGGCAGAAGATCCCCTGGACATCAGGCGATGTCCGGAAGGCAGCATCGTAGTAACGGTTTTTACGCCGCTCGCGGCACGCGCGAGGTGAACGTCGCCCGGGTGACCGACACGCTGGTGCCGTCAATATCGCTGATAATCTCCACCCTGGCCTCCAGTTGTTTCACCAGTGCTTCGACGATGGCTGTTCCAAGTCCGGTAGCCGGTACGTCGTTGGCGATCTTGCCGACGCCATTGTCCGAAACCGTCAGTTTCCAGTCACTGCCCGCGGTCTCGTAGCTCACCTGGATGCGAGCGCCGGTTCTCTTCTTGGGGAAAGCATATTTGATGGCGTTGAGCACGAGTTCGGTGACAATTAGTCCCAGACTGACTGCCCTTTGCGAATCTATCCTGCCGCCTTCGGCCATTACGGTGACCGTGATCGGCTGGGCTTCGCCGACCATCGACGAGGCGAGGCTGCTGCACAATTTCGGTAGGTAAGAGCCGACATCGATCTCGTCGACGCCGGCGGAGGTGTGGAGATGGCGTTGCACCTCGGCCACGGACAGAACGCGCTGATGGGCGTCCTTGAGATGCTGGCGCGTCTCTTCCGACGTCACCGAGCGTGCCTTCAGCAACAGGATCGAGGCAATGATCTGCAGGCTGTTGGCAACCCGATGCTCCATCTCGCGCAGCAGGACGTCTTTCTGCCGAAGCAGGTCTTCGGTGCGACCGAGCAGTTCTTCCTTCTCCCGCTCGATGATACGACGGGCCGTTATGTCATTGAAGGCGAGAAGGATGGTGATGGCCGAACTATGGTCGTAAAGCACCTTGCGGGCATTGAGCAGCATGGTGCGACGGCCGATCCGCGTTCCTGAGCCATGCTTGCCTCCCTCTATCCCTTGATCTGGATCTTCTTCGGCCGATCCGCCTCCGGCCGGTGCAACTCGACTTCGAGCAGCCCGTTGGCGAAACGCGCCTCGACCCGTTCCGGGTCGACGCGGAATGGCAATTGCACTGTCCGGGAGAAGGTCCCATAGGCGCGCTCACGGCGGTGCCAGACGGATTTCTCGTCCTCCGTTCGAGGCTCGCGCGTTCCCTTCAATGTCAGAATGTTCTCGCGCACCGTGAGGCCGATTTCGTCAGGTGATATCCCCGGCAGTTCCGCGGCCACCGCCACGCTGTCCTCGCCAGTCCAAAGATTGATCGGCGGAAACTCCTGAGCGGCGCTGGCGGTCAGCCCGGCCAAACGCTGGTTTACTTCCTGTTGCATGCGCCGCATTTCCACAAACGGATCGAACCCGATGCGGCCGAAATCCGACAAAAGCATGTACATCCTCCTATGATTCACGACCTTGCATGATTGCCACGCGCGACACGTGCGTGCGCACCGGAAGCGGAATCGATCGATGGCAACAGGAGGGGCGATCAGCACAGAGACCGAGCGGCCCGATCGCGCAACCTCGCAGAATGCGAGAAAGAGGGGTTCGGGCAGACGCCGGAACACATCCTCCTTGCGAAGCGACATGAACCGAACTCGATCCACCGTAGGGCCGGACCGTCATTCCCGTGCCAGGACCCGATAGCGGCATCCGGCTTTATCATTAGGTGGCCCCAAATGGCCTTTCACGAGGTGATCTTTGACATTCCACCAGTCACCTCTTCGGCAACAGCGGGGTCCCTTCGAATCCGTAGCCACGTTGCCTCTAGTCGCTGATTTGGCTTCCCTTTGCGCAACTGTCGGGATCGACGAAGCGTCCCGAATTGCACCGCGGTTCGATCAACTGATCGCAGGCGACGCGCCGCATCGTCATGGTAGCTGACGAATGAATCGGCATGACACGTCGCAGTGACCGAGACATCAAGCCAGCACCTATGTCGGCTTGCCGCAAGTCAAAAGAATCCAGCCCTGCGTGCCGCGTTCGCTGACCTTCGCCAGTGACGCCATTTGCATTTCGGCCGGACAGATGGGCACAGACATGTGCAATTCCCGCATCGCCCATTATTGGAACTCACAAGGCGGCGTTCTTTCCGTCTTGGCGAGCAGCGGGCCAACGCGTTACCGGCGGTGATCTTCCTGCAGCTTTAAATCAGTCGCCACCAACGACGAAATCAGATTTGGCCAGCACGCCGGCAATCCTGGCAAATCCCACAATGCTTGCCGCGCCTGCTCGGGTGTCATCTGTCCGGCGATCGCTGCGTTGCTGCTTCTCACCGCGCAACTGAATACCGGTCCCCGACGCGCTTTTGGCCACTGATTCAGGAATACGAGCGCTTCGCGCACTGTGTTGATGTCGTGACGACGTCGTTGGTCTTAACCTGGACCGGCGATAGGAAAGCCAGACCGGTTATTCTTACCTCCCTGCGATCGCACGCTGGATCTTTCATTCGGTGGTTGGTTGCGTGACAGGTTTCGAACGTTAGGTCTTGTTTTCTCTGGAAGATCGGGCTGTACGACATAATCCAAATGTTGCGACGCAGCGAAGGCTTCTGCTGGTTCCCGAGTTGAAAAAGCCAGTTGCACCTGGATGAGTGTGTCGCCGCCACCCAATAGCCCATCAGATGTTCAATGGCAGGCGGCGTCCGACGCTCGAACAGCAAGCGCCACGGCCGGCGGGTAGCCGATGCCACAGCTTTGGAGCTGCCCCGGATACTATTATAAGACCGATTGACGCGGGGCTCGACGCGTTTGCGGCAAATAAGCTCGAGTGTGGACAGAGATGTGACGTTCTATTGAGTCGCTGACCCAATCGGTAGCGACCTGGTGATCCACGCAACCAATTCCGGTCGTTTCTGTCACTAAGAACTCGATATTCGCTATTTGCACCTCGAAAGTCGCATAATTGGCAGTGAGAAACTCAACGCGTTGTGAGGATGGCATAGAGAAGCAGTAGCCCCTTCTCTAGTCTCGCTACGGGAAAAATTCTGGAAAATGGGTCTGCTTGGCTGGACGCAGAACGCTGTGGTTATTCAGCCGGCATTTCTGAAGCCTCTCCAAGACAAACAGCTTGCCTTCGCGCACGCTGTCTTCGAGCGGCTTCGGCTTCGCCAGATGCGCCGCAATCGCGCTGGCCAGCATGCAACCTGTCCCGCGCATCGATGTGGCAAGGCGCGGTGCATCGAAGCGGATGGGTTCGTGCCCGGAGCGTAACAGAATATCGGTCGACCGGGTTCCCGACGCATGCCCACCCTTGATCAGCAGGGCTTGAGGGCCGGCGGCCAGCAGTCTTTTTCCTTGTTGGAGCGCTCCGTCCTCATCCACTGCCAGTTCGGAGCCACTAAGGAGCGCCAGTTCAGGGAGGTTGGGCGTGACAATGCAGCAAAGCGGCATAAGATCGCGCTTCATGGCAGCGATAGCGCCTGCTTGCAGAAGTGCGCGGCCTGAGGTGGAGGCCAGCACAGGGTCGAGTACTGCGGGGACATGCGGAAATTTGCGCAGCACTGCGGCAACGGCAACAATGATCTTGGCAGTCGCCAGCATGCCGATCTTGATTGTGGCCACGTCGTTGGCCTGCAGCGCGGCGCACATCTGATTGGCCACCAGGCTAGGTGGCGAATAATAGATTTCGATCACGGCGTCATGCGTTTGCACCGTTAGCGCTGTGACGGCGAGACAGGTGCGCACGCCAATGGCAGAGATCGTCTCGATATCGCGTGCAATTCCAGCACCGCCACTGGAGTCCGATCCACCGACGACAAGCACATGTGGTTCTCGCCTCAGCGCCATTGGTCCGTCTTTTCGATCCATTCTCGCGTGCGCGCCTCGGGGTCGTCGTTGAGCGTGATGTCGGTCACCACCGCCGCGCTGTCCGCGCCAGCCGCAAAGACACCGTCGAGCCGCTCAGGGTTGAGGCCACCAATGGCGACCAATTGAAACGGCGCGACCTGGCGCTTCCATTCGCTGATCCGTTCGACCCCTTGCGGCGCCCATTTCATCTTCTTCAGGATGGTCGGATAGATGGGTCCAAGCGCTATGTAGTCAGGCTCGGCGGCCATCGCCGTTTCCAGCTCCTGATGATCATGTGTGCTCAGTCCGAGCCTTACGCCGGCTGCCCGTATCGCCAAGAGGTCAGCGGTCTGCAAATCCTCCTGGCCGAGATGTATGAAGTCGCAGCCTTCCTCGATTGCCAGGCGCCAGTGGTCGTTGACGATGAGTTGGCACTGGTATCGAGCACACAAGGCCTTCGCGGTGCGGATCTCCGCGCGCAACCCAGCCTCATCCACGGTCTTGATGCGCAGTTGCAGAAGCCGGACTCCGAGTGGGACCAGCCGTTCGATCCAGGCAGCGCTGTCGACGATCAGATAAAAGGGATCGAGCTTCATGAAAAAACGGCCCTGCCGACCATCGGTGTCGATGGCACGGCGACGTCGCGCGGTTCGAGCATTCCCGAACTGAACGCCTCACGACCGGCGTCGACCGCCTTACCGAAAGCACGCGCCATGCCGACCGGATATGCCGCCTTGGCGACCGCTGTGTTCAGGAGCACGGCGTCAAAGCCGAGTTCCATGACGGTGGCCGCGTGCGACGGCCGTCCGAGCCCCGCATCCACAATCAGCGGGACGCCAGGGAAATATCCGCGCATCGAGCGCAGCGCCGTCATGTTGACCGGTCCCAAGGCGGAACCGATCGGTGCGCACCACGGCATCAGGACCTTGCAGCCCGTTTCCAGCAGCCGCTCGGCGACAACGAGATCGTCGGTGGTATAGGGGAATACCGCAAAGCCGTCCTCGCACAGGATGCGGGCGGCTTCAACCAGACCGAACACATCCGGCTGTAGCGTGTCGTGATTGCCGATCACTTCGAGCTTGATCCAGTTGGTGCCGAAGACCTCGCGCGCCATTTTCGCGGTGGTGACGGCTTCCTTGACGGAGAGGCAGCCGGCGGTATTGGGCAGGATTCTGGCGCCCAGCGAGCGGATCAACGACCAGAATTGTTCGCCGGCTCTACCGCCCGCCATCTCACGCCGCAACGAGACGGTCACCACCGACGTGCCCGACGCCTTGACTGCATCGGCAAGGATGGCCGGCGAAGGATATTGAGCGGTGCCGAGAAGCAGGCGCGACGAAAGCTCGGTTCCATAAAGCTCCAACATGCTAGCCGCCCTGCATGGGCGAGAGGATTTCGATCCGGTCGCCGTCGCTCAACTGGAACTCCGTGCGGTTGGCTTTGTGCACGAGGTCGCCGTTGACGGCGGTGGCGAGCCAATCGCCCTCATAGTCGAGCGCGGCAAGCAACTCGGCCAGCGTGGTGGCGGCAATCTCACGCGCCTCGCCGTTGACCATCAGTTTCATGAGCATGCTCCTTGGTTCTGTCTTGACTGAAAACCAGGCCGGCAGCCTGGCGCGCCATGGCGGGGGCGAGGAGAAAACCGTGACGATAAAGACCGTTGATCGCGATGATCTCACCGTCTGTTTCGACGCGTGGCAAATTGTCGGGAAATGCCGGACGGACACCCACACCGGTTTCAACGATCTCGGCCTCACCAAAGGCCGGATGGAGGGCATGGGCGGCGCCCAGCAGCTCCATCATGGAACGCGCCGTCACCGGTCCGGCGCTCTGGCTTTCAATCATCGTCGCTCCGATCATGAAACGGTGATCGGTGCGCGGCACGGCATAAAGCGGAAAGCGTGGATGAAGCAAACGGACCGGCCGCGACAGCGAGACATCAGGCGTGCGAAGGATCAGCATTTCGCCGCGAACACCGCGCAGCCTGTCATCGGCCGCTGCCATTCCCATGCAGTCTATCTGACGGGCGAAACCCGAAACAGGCCGGGCGTCGCAGCCGAAGTGGAATTTGACACCCATGGTCGCAAGGTTGTCATGAAGTGCCGCCATCGCCTGGCGTGGGTCGAGGTGAGCCTCGTTGGGGAAGAGCAATCCACGCCGGAAGCGGCCGGCGAGGTCGGGTTCCAGGAGCGCAATTTCGTTTTCATCGACGCGCCTATGCCC
>NZ_RZRX01000529.1:0-1643 GCF_003997405.1 Mesorhizobium sp. M2A.F.Ca.ET.042.01.1.1 | reverse complement strand
GCCCATGCCGTAAGCCGAAAGCAGCCCCGAGAACGGGTGCACCAACACCTTGGTCATGCCGAGCGCGTCGGCGACCAGGCAGGCATGCTGGCCGCTGGCGCCGCCGAAGGCGTTTAGCGCATAGCGCGTCACGTCATAGCCGCGGGCGATGGAGATCTTCTTCACCGCTTCTGCCATGTTGGCGACGGCGATCTTGAGGAAGCCGTCGGCGACCGCTTCCGCCGAACGGCCATCGCCCGCCTGGGCGGCCAGGCCCTGGAAGGCGAGACGCACGGCTTCGTGGTCCAGCGGCTCATCTTGACCGGGGCCAAAGATCGCCGGGAACAGGTCGGGCACCAGCTTGCCGGTCATGACATTGGCGTCGGTGACGGTCAGCGGCCCGCCACGGCGGTAGCATTTGGGGCCGGGGTTGGCGCCAGCCGAATCAGGACCGACGCGAAATCGCGCGCCGTCGAAATGCAACACGGAGCCGCCGCCGGCAGCGACCGTATGGATGAGCATCATCGGCGCGCGCATCCGCACGCCGGCCACCTCCGTCTCGAAGGCACGCTCGTACTCGCCATCGTAATGGGCAACGTCGGTCGACGTGCCGCCCATGTCGAAACCGATGACGCGCGAGAAGCCGGCCTCCGCACCGGTCTGCGCCAGAGCCACGACGCCGCCGGCCGGGCCCGACAGGATGGCGTCCTTGCCCTGAAACAGTTTTGCCGCCGTCAGGCCGCCGGACGACGTCATGAACATCAGCCGGGCGCCGGTGCGCGCGACATCGAGTTCCTTGGCCACCTGCGCAACGTAGCGCCCCAGGATAGGCGACAAATAGGCATCGACGACAGTGGTGTCGCCGCGGCCGACGAACTTCACCAGCGGCGAGACCTCATGGCTGGCGGAGACTTGGCCGAAACCCATGTGCCGTGCCACGCGCGCCGCGATCTGTTCGTGCTCGGGATACCGGTAAGCATGCATGAACACGATGGCCACGGCACGATAGCCGGCGTCGGCCAGGCTGGATAGCGCAGCACGAAGCGCGCTTTCGGACAACGGCACCTCGACCGTCCCGTCCGTCAGTACCCGCTCGTCGACCTCAACCACGCGGTCGTAGAGCAGGTCCGGCTTGACGACATGCTTGGCAAAAATCTCGCTGCGCGCCTGATAGCCGATGGCGAGCGCGTCGCGGAAGCCGCGCGTCGTCACAAGCGCGCAGCGCTCGCCCTTACGCTCCAGCAGTGCGTTGGTGGCGACGGTGGTGCCCATGCGCACGTCGCCGATCAATCCGGCCGGAATGGGCTCGCCGGCATTCAGGCCGAGCAGCGAGCGGATGCCCGCCACTGCTGCGTCAAGATAGGCGCCGGGATTCTCCGATAGCAGCTTGCGCGCCGTCAGCTGACCGTTCGGATGGCGCCCGATCACATCGGTGAAGGTGCCGCCGCGATCGATCCAGAAATCCCACTGTGCGGACATGGCAATCTCCTCCTTCGTCGTGACTACATCGATAAATTATCGACATCTTGTCGTCAATATGTTATTGTAAAAGAAAATGGAGGCAGGTTGGATGAGCAAAAGCGCAGACACCACAGGCATCAGCCAGGCACCGCTTGGACCTATCGTTTCGTCGGGGCATCTGGCCGGCGGCGCATTGCCAGCTC
>NZ_RZRX01000528.1:0-1643 GCF_003997405.1 Mesorhizobium sp. M2A.F.Ca.ET.042.01.1.1 | reverse complement strand
GTCGAACGGCGTACGGGCACCGGTTTGACGCCAATCGCGTCGGGTATTTGCGCACGCACTGGAAGATTCCCGTCTGCAAGGCCAAGGCACCAGCCGCCGACGGCGACATCGTCACCGTCCGGAAGGCTGCCGCCGCGCTTGGCGTGGCGCCATCGACGCTTCACCGCCATATCAACGACGGCCTCATCCAGGGCGAACAGGTGACACCCGGTGCGCCATGGCGCATTCGCCTGACCGCGGAACTCAAGGCCCGCTTCCTCGCCACGCCCGGCGACGGCTTTGAACCCATCCGCGACGCCATGGAGACCCCTCGGCCTGTCGCGCCAGACCGTGTTGCAGCGAGTAAAACGCGGCGAACTGGACTCGGTCCATGTCGTGCGTGAACAGAGAAAAGGCCTATGGATCAAGACCATAGACCACAGTCCAAGTCTCTTCGAACAGATACCGTGAACCCGGGGGTATTATGACAGTCGATCCAAGAAGTTCTGGATGTCGGCGTCTACGATCCAGTTCACCTTCCGTTGGTCGATCGCGACGTACAGGGCATCCAATGCATCCTGTGGTCCTCTTCCGGGCCGGAACCCGTAGGAAAAACCGCAGAAGTCGCCTTCATAGATGGCATTGAGCACCATGACCGTTGCACCCTGAATGATCTTGTCTTCCAGAGCTGCAATCGCTAGCGGTCGCTGCTTCCCATCCGCTTTCGGTATAAACCTCCGGCGTGACGGTTGCGGGTGGTACGTTCCCCGCTGGACCCGTTTGTGCAAATCCTCAAGCCGAAGCTCGAGGTCCGACTCGTAGTCCCGCCACGTCATACCATCCACCCCGGGCGCGGCCTTGCGCCTGAGCGCGTAGAATGCCGTCCGGAGTGCATCGACATTGACGTGGTGGAAGAGCGCGGTGAACCGATCCTTCTTCCTTAGCCTTGCGGCTTTCCGTATGCGGTCCAGCGACTGGGACATGCGAGCCCGGCTCTGTGTCCGGTGCATGCGTAGCTGTTCCGCGTTTCCCTTGGTCCCCGCCCTTGGCTCCATCGCCTCCGCCACCGGAGATCCGGCTTTGTTCGGCGACTTCACGGCTACTATGGCGGAGTCAGACTTCTCTTGTCCGTTCATCATCGGCTACGGCTCCTCGCCTTCCCGAGGCGGACCGGTGCGGTTGGAGGCCGCCCGGTCGGGCAAGAGATCTCCCAGGTTCCGACGCGTTCCTTTTATCCGTGATGTGGCCCAAGACCCCGGCAGGGCGACAGAGCCTCGTATAGCGGCTCCGCACATGTTGCCTTCGACGGATGAGAACGTCTCGGCCCCTGCGATCTTAAACATTATCGTGGCTCACTCCCACACCCCGAATAATCGCTGTGTACGCTTCGCCGTGGTCGTCACCTCCCACGACGCAACACTCACTACCAGGCGGGCGCTACCCCTTACCCGGGCCGGACTTGCACCGGCTGGAACTCGCCAGCTTGGCCTGGCGCACCTCACCTTGTTTGTCGCGCCAGACCTGACAATGCCGATTTCGATGTGGTGGCCGATACTGCCGCCAATAGCGCTTCGCTATCGACAGGACAGCGCTGCATAGCCTTGTCGCGCCTGATCATCACGGAAGGACTCCGTGCACGATCGCGATCTCGGCAGGTGCTGAAC
>NZ_RZRX01000527.1:0-1656 GCF_003997405.1 Mesorhizobium sp. M2A.F.Ca.ET.042.01.1.1 | reverse complement strand
AGTAAGGGATGTGTGGTGATGAATTTCAAGTCTCTGATCAAGCGGGCCGAGGACGTCGATAAGGAATTTCAGGAACTCCAATCGGATCTGGCGGAAGCATTCGAGGACGTTCTGAAGGATGATGAACAACCGCCGTCGGGAGACGATGCCGTTGCCGGTCAGGAACTCGTGGCAAGCGACGAAAATCCGCCGCCCGAAGAGCAGCAGCCCGAGGCAGCGTCATCGCGGTTGACGCCCCATACCCAGACGCGGCTCGCCGCGCTGGAGGCCGTCGCCGGGCTTTTCCGCGATGGGCAGGGCCATCTGCAGGAGATAGAGGCGATGCTGGCGGAGATCGCTACCGCGCATCACATGACGCGCGAGGTCCTCAACGTCTTCCACCGCGACGTGTTGCGCTCCAACGAGCTGGAGCTGGCTAATCTCGCTCTTACCGCCGAACACAAAACGCTTTCGGAACAATTGCTTGACGCCGCCCGTAAGCAGCGCGAGCGCGACGGCGTGGCCGAGGCCTGGCAACAGCGCGAGGCGAGCCTCGTCCAGGACCGCGAGCAGTTGCGCTCGGCGCTGGCGGCCGTGCGCCTGGAACTGGTGGAGATGAGCAATGAGAACGCCAGGCGCGAGAAGGAGTTTGGTGAGATCGTCAAGGCCTTGACCGCCAAGACCGTCGAAGTCGACAGGCGCGGCGCCGAGAACAAGCTGCTGCGCGAGAAGCAAGTCGGCCTCACGGTCGACCTGGAGCAGGCGCAAAAGCGGGAGGCTGAGGCCCGCCACAAATTCGACGAGTTCGCGGCAACCCACGCCAGCGAAACCGCCCATATTGCCGAGCTGATGGCTCAGATCGGCAATCATGAAAAGGAAGAAACCCGGCTGCAGAAGGCGCTGGAGGCAACCCAGGCCAGGCTCGCCGAAACAGCCGAGGCGGCGCGGATCGCCGAAAGCGACAGCGCCGCCGAATTGGCGCGCAGCCAGGCCGAGATGCGTGGTTTGCGCGCCGAAATGCAGGAGCTGCAGTCGCGCCTGGACAAGGTCTCGGCAGACAATGGCGAAGCGACGGCCGAAATCGCCAGGCTCAAGGGGCAGTTGAACGATGCCGTCACCGAACGCCAGATCGCCGAGGAAAGGCTCGCCGTTCTCAGGGAAGAGAGCGAAGCCGACAAGAAGAATTTGTCGGAGGTCAGCACCAATCTCTCACAGCTTTCGTTGCAGCAGGCGTCCGAGCAGATCCAGCTCGATATCCAGAAGCAGGAATGCGAGGATCTGCACGCCGAGGTCGAAGCGCTCAATGCCCGCATCCGGGAATTGCTGCCTTACGAGCGGCTGCATCGGGTGACCGACGCAAGGTCGCGCAAGGATGCCGCGCCTCAGGCCAACGGGATCCTCGCGGAAACGGCGCGCCCCGCCGCGCGGCGTGTTCCGCGGCGGAACTTGCGGGCCAACGCTGGCTGAGGTAACCGCCGCGCCCGGAATTGCTTTGGCGGGCTACTTGCCCGCCATGCCGTCGGCAAGGTCCTGCGCCTGCTTGAGCAGCGCCGGGAAGGACGGGTCGCCGGGCAGGCGCTGGGCCATGCAGGCGCGGTAGTCGGCATCGCCCTTTTCCCAGGCGGCGTTGGCGGGATCGGAGGCCTGCGGGTTATCCTGATCCGAGCCCTCGTTGCC
>NZ_RZRX01000526.1:0-1656 GCF_003997405.1 Mesorhizobium sp. M2A.F.Ca.ET.042.01.1.1 | reverse complement strand
CCACCACAGTGGTGCAAAAACAGGTGTGCACGACCGGGACATTGAAGTCCCTTCAGAAGAGCCTGCCTGCCGGATCGGTGATCCAGACCGACCAATACGGCACCAGTTATTCCTGCGCCGACACCTTCTATCCTGCCAATGGCGCCGGCGCGGTGATCGACGTCAGCCAGATGGATCAGCTCTATCTGGAGATGGACGTGCCCTCGGGCAATCCGAAGGTGCTGAAATCGAACGATCCCTCCACCTCGAACCGGCTCTATATCGGCGACAGCGCCACCAACATGCCGGAGGTGGCGACCGGCCAGACCGTCAACATCTTCACTGCGGTGCCCTGCGGGCAGACCGGCTACCAGGCCTGGGAAGACGGCGGCAACCCGGTGCCCGCCGCCGTCAGCAACGCCGACTTCTTCTACACCACCACCGGCAAGTGCGACTACAACCAGCGCCCGTCGGAAACGGTGCTGACGCAGTAGGGCGCGGCGCTCTACCTCCTTGTTTTTACGCAATTCCGGACGGAAAACCGCTCACACTTTTCCTGGAATTGCTCTAAAGCGCGTCGCGATCTTTCAGATTCGCTCCATGCGCTTTAGGTTTTTGAATTTACGCATGTCTTTATCCTGAAACCGGTCCCACTTTCGGGAGACATGCTTTAGGCGTTCCCGATCAGCACGCCCGCCCCGAACACCAGCGCGCCGCCCAGCACCACCTGGAAGGCGGCGCGCCAGAACGGCGTCTGCATGTAGCGGTTCTGGATGAAGGCGATCGCCCACAGCTCGAAGAACACCACCACCGCCGCGACGATCGTGGCCGTCCAGAAATAGGGGATGAGGTAAGGCAGCGCGTGGCCGAGCCCGCCCAGCGTCGTCATGATGCCGACGGTGAGGCCGCGCTTGAGCGGCGAACCGCGTCCCGACAGCTTGCCGTCGTCGGAGGCGACCTCGGTGAAACCCATCGAGATGCCGGCGCCGATCGAGGCGGCGAGGCCGACGAGGAACGTCTGGAATGTCGCATGCGTGGCGAAGGCGGCAGCGAAGATCGGCGCCAGCGTCGACACCGAGCCGTCCATCAGCCCGGCCAGCCCCGGCTGCACATAGGTGAGGATGAACTGGCGCTGCTCGGCGCTCGCTTCCTCCTCCTTGACCGCGCCCGGCACGTGCTGCTGCTCCAGTTCGTGCGCCGAGCTCTCATGGCCTTGCTCGGCCAGAGCGAGATCGTCGAGCAATTTGCGCGTCGAGGCGTCGGTGGTGCGCTTGGCGGCCTCGACATAGAAGCGGTAGGCCTGCCGCTCCATATCCTCGGCCTGCCGGCGCACATGCTCGATGCCCAGCGGCCGCACCAGCCAGTCCGGCTTGCGCTCGTAATAGCCCCTCACATGCTCGCGCCGGATCAGCGGAATGCGATCGCCGAAGCGCTTGCGGTGAAGCTCGATCAGCGAGTCGCGGTGGCCGTCCTCCTCCTCGGCCATCGCCTCGAACACCTTGGCCGATTGCGGAAAGTCCTGCGCCAGGCCATCGGCATAGGCGCGGTAGATGCGCCCGTCATCCTCCTCGGAGGAGATCGCCAGCGCCAGGATCTCCTGCTCCGACAGCGAATCGAAGGAACGGCGGCCGAAGCCGAAAACACGGGAAAGCATGATGGGATCACTCTAGTTTAGAA
>NZ_RZRX01000525.1:0-1662 GCF_003997405.1 Mesorhizobium sp. M2A.F.Ca.ET.042.01.1.1 | reverse complement strand
CGTAAGCCTTGATCAGTTTGCGAAGGCCCTCGCGCGTGAAGGTTTCCTGAAGGCCCATCTGGATTTCCGGCAACTCATCTTGCTCTCCCGGCGAACTGCCGTCCGTCGCGGGGCCGGAAACGAAAATATGCGAGTAACCGCGCAAATCGATCGGAACGGCACCGCGGCGAATGCCGTCGCGAACGCGTTCGAGAAGGTTTGCCTGCCCCAGTGCCGCCGTGCCGTCCAGCAGCAGATCGGAAATCCTGGAAAGCCAGAGGTCGCGATCGAGGCGACCGGGATCGCCAAACAGGGCGTCATCGATACGGGCAACGGTCTGTCGCAACTGGCTGCGTGACTTGCGGCTCGCCTCCGCCAAACCGGATTGGTCGACGTACTTCGCTTCGGTGACGATTGCCCTGAGCTTCGGAAGACCATCCTCGCCTGTCGAGAGGCTGATGCCAAGGATGTCTGCGATCCCCTCTTCCTTTTGCCCAAGCCATTCCGCGTAATCATCGAGGAGGAACCAGGCAACGGCTGCGCGCTCACCAAGCTCCTCTTCGACCAGGGCCCGGCTCAGCACCAAACCGATCAGCTCGCCGGCCGAAACGCCCCGTTTGGCTGCCCGCAAAACGATGTCGCCCGATATGGCATTGGCGTCTTCGATCATTCGCCGCGCGAGACCTGCAAGCCGGTCGTCGTCAAGACCCAAGGAGAGTTCGGCAAGCCGCCGCTTGACCAGCACGTGAAGTATTCGTAGCTCCGATGTCGACGATACGACCATGTTGCGGCCGTGGGTACGTTGGCGACGATACCGGATCACGTTGATCCCTTGGGCAGCAAGCTGCCGCTTGTCGAGAAGATCGTCGTAAGTGGCGACCCACTCCGCCAATTTATGCACCTCGTCGAACATCCCCTTCAGGCCACCATCCTGAAACGAGATCTGGCGGGCCGGCAGATAGTGCTCGTCTGGTCCGTGCGACTGGCGCCGAACAACGTTCGCGACGGCGTCGATATAGGCCCAGCCCACGTCTGGCTGACGTGGGCACGTCAGGTAGCTCGTCGCCTTGAGTTCGTCTTCGGCGGTGACCCGCCGGTACGACCAGCGGGCCGGTACGTGTTCCAGCAACGAAGGATTATCCTGCAAAGTCGGAACCGGAAACCACTGTTCGCGCGCTTGACGGGACACAACGTCGTGCAGGAACGCCACGTCTATCTCGCGTGCTCCGCCCGACTTTGATCCGCCCGCGACGTCGAGCATGACGCCGATACGCAGCTTGGACATGAAGTTCCGCGATGTCTCGCTGACCACAACCGCATCCGGATCGTTTTCCGATCGTTCAAGCAGCTCGGTATAGACTCCAGACAAGCGAGCCCGGTCGCGATGGCGGACCAGCACATTACAATGGACTTCCTCCTGGTCCTGCACCGAACTTAGCGCGCTCACGGTTGCGAGCGGCAAGCCGGCCGCATCGCAATTGTAGAGCATGATGCTGAGATTCGACCGCTCATGCGGCTGCAGGTCGAGATAGCGTTCGAGCAGAGCGCGGATCTGTCTTGCGGCCTCTGATGGGTCAACGTCCGTGGTCGCCTCAGACGGATCTCGGACCGGCCGCTCGACCAAGCTGTAGTCGTTGACTGTGCTTGTTTCCGTGAGGAGGACAGGTTCGCTGCTGTCATAGC
>NZ_RZRX01000524.1:0-1663 GCF_003997405.1 Mesorhizobium sp. M2A.F.Ca.ET.042.01.1.1 | reverse complement strand
AGCTCCCAGGGGGCGGTGTTCCGGGCGATTGACCGCTGGGGGCATCTCGAGCGCAAGGCGCTGACGCCGCAGGCGGTCAACCTGATCCTGAAGCGCCGGATCGCTCAGGCCGGCCTCGATTCGACGGCGTTCTCCGCCCACGGCCTGCGATCGGGCTATCTCACCGAAACCGGCCGCCGCGGCATTCCTCTGCCGGAAGCGATGCAGCAATCGCAGCACAAGTCGATCGCCCAGGCTTCGCGCTACTACAACGACGCCGAACGCCAGCTCGGCCGCGCCGCAAGGTTGCTCGAGTAGCGGACTTCCGTCTGCAACCGGTGGCTCGAAGCGCGCACGTCACCAGCCCTTCTTTTTCATGCTGTCGCGCAGCGCAGCGCTGATTTCAAGCGAGCTCACGTCCGGCTCCCCGCTGTCGGCCCCTGGCGCTGGTTTCTGCCCGGCGGCGGCCTTTTCCAGTGCCCCCATCCTCGCGTTCAACAACGCGGTCATCATCGGCCAGACGGAGAACTTTTTCGCCCGCGCTTTTTCGGTGAGATCGCGCAGATAGCCGCCGCAGCTGCGGATGTGCTCGGCCCGCTGCAGGATCGCGGCAAGTGTGATCGACGCGTTTTGCGAGCCCATGGCCTCTACCGCCTCCTGCCAGGCACTCGGACTGACCCCGAGGCTCGGCCGAGCCCTGTCCGCCGCGGCGGCAAAATCTCGCCAGGTGCGGATTTGCGTCCCCTTCGTGTAGTTGGCGATGTCCGGGCAGGCGCTCAGCACCATTCCCAAGGGCACATCCCGTTGTGGCAGGCTGCGCACGTTGTCGTTATGCTCGGCGTCGCGGCCGGCTTCATTCTTATCTCTCGGGCCGTTTTCAGATTCACCGGTAGGATTATGATTTGGGTTTGAATTTTGTATGTGGCGTCCAGAATGGGACTCATTGGCGTCCGGATTCTGCGATTTTACGAATGTTTCCAACGTCTGATGCACGTCGACCCAAAGGTCTTCGAGATCGGATACGATGCCCTCGAGGATCTGCCGTGGGGCAGTGCGTGGCAGCCGGGCGATAATAGCTTCATAGCGGCGCAGGAAGCCTCGCCAGTTGCCAGGGACGTTCTCGTTGACGCCGGCTTCGATCATCTTCACCACATCGCGCCGGCAGATCGTCAGCCTCTCCTTGACCAGGCGGAACGCCTTGCGCTCGGCCGCAACAGCCCCCGCGAGCTCGCGAAACTCCTCGGCGCGCGCCAGAATCGGCGACAGATCAAAGCCGTAGGCCTGCTCAATCGCACCGCCCTGCCCTTTGCGGGCAAACCGTTTCCCATTCGGGCTGTCGCGGCGGATGATCAAGCCGCAATCCACAAGGACCGCGATATGGCGCCTGAGTGTGGTCGGCGGCATGCCGTTGGCGCGGCGGATGAGCTGCTCGTTCGACGGAAAGACGACCAGGTTTCCTTCCCCGGTCAGTTCCTCGTCGCGGTGGAACGTCAGCAAGGCGTTGAGCACCGCCAGGGCGCGATCGGTTGCCCCAAGGGCTTCCTTGGCCTCGCGAATGTCGCGGAAGACCTGCCATTTCGAGACCTTGGCGTCCTGTTCGACGTTCCTGGCCGTTACCTGGCTTGAAATCTGGCCAAGCGTCATCGGCCGCCGCCCAAAGGGCGTCGTTGCAATGTGCGTCAGC
>NZ_RZRX01000523.1:0-1665 GCF_003997405.1 Mesorhizobium sp. M2A.F.Ca.ET.042.01.1.1 | reverse complement strand
CCGCCTTTCTGTGCCGCTGCTGCTCGCCTGCCTGGCCGGCCTTTATTCGGAACGGGCCGGCATCTTCGACATCGGGCTGGAAGGCAAGATGCTGGTCGGCGCCTTTGCCGGTGCTTCGGCCGCCGCGGTCTTCCACTCGGCGCTGATCGGCCTCGGCACGGCGATCCTGATCTCGGTCGCGTTCGCCCTGGTGCACGGCTTCGCCTCGATCACCCATCGCGGCAACCAGATCGTGTCCGGGGTGGCGATCAATTTCATCGCCGCCGGATCGACCATCATCCTCGGCCAGGCCTGGTTCCAGCAGGGCGGGCGCACGCCGGCGCTGCAGCCGGGCGAACGCTTCGAGGCGATCATCTGGCCCGGCGCCGAGGCGATCAGGGATGTGCCGATCATCGGCCCGATCTATGCCGAGCTGATCTCAGGCCATTCGATCCTGGTCTATTTCGCCTTTGCCATGGTGCCGTTCACCTGGTGGGTGCTGTTTCGCACCCGCTTTGGGCTCAGGATGCGCGCCGTGGGCGAGAACCCGGCCGCGGTTGACACCGCCGGCATCTCGGTCGCGTGGCTGCGCTATCGCGCGCTGATCTGCACCGGTATCCTGACCGGCGTTGCCGGGGCGTATCTTTCCATGGTGCAGAATGGCGGCTTCGTGAAGGACATGACGGCGGGCAAGGGCTACATCGCTCTGGCAGCGCTGATCTTCGCCAAATGGAAACCGGTCAACGCCATGTTCGCCTGCCTGTTGTTCGGCTTTCTGGACGCCGCCTCGATCCGCCTGCAGGGTTCGCCGCTTCCCCTTGTAGGCAAGGTGCCGGCGCAGTTCATGCAGGCGCTGCCCTATGTGCTGACCGTCATCCTGTTGGCTGGCTTCATCGGCAAGGCCATTCCGCCGCGCGCCGGCGGCGTGCCTTACGTCAAGGAACGTTGAGGGGGTTGCCACATCCGCGGCGACCGGCATTTGAACAAGATCATGGGAGAGAAGAACCGTATGTCGCATGATCTGTTCGAGGCGGCGAAGACGGCGATGGCCAAGGCCTATGCGCCCTATTCGAAATTCCCGGTGGGCGCCGCGCTTCGCACCGAGGACGGTCGCGTCTTCACCGGCGCCAATATCGAGGTGGCGTCCTATCCGGAAGGCTGGTGCGCCGAGACGACCGCGCTCGGCCACTACATCATGGGTGGCGGCGGCAGGATCGTCGAAATCGCGGTGATCGCCGAGCGCATGGCCAAATGCTCGCCCTGCGGCGGCTGCCGGCAGCGGCTGGCGGAATTCTGCCGTCCGGACACCAAGCTCTATCTCTGCGACGACACAGGCGTGGCCGAGACGGTCACCATGGGCGACATGCTGCCCTACGGCTTCAGGGGTGATATCTTGAAATGATGGAAGCGCTGGATCATCTGGTCGAGAAGCTGGACGGGCTGGCGCCCAAGGCGGCGCTTGTGCTGGGCTCGGGACTTGGCGGGCTGGTCGATCAGGTCAAGGATGCGAGGCGCATCTCCTATGCCGAATTGCCGGGCTTCCCGCGCAGCGGCGTTTCCGGCCATGCCGGCGAAGTGGTTGCCGGGTATTTCGCCGGCACGCCGGTGCTGATGCTCTCCGGCCGCGCCCATTATTACGAGCACGGCAACGCCGCCGCGATGCGCCCGGCGCTGGAGGTGCTGGCT
>NZ_RZRX01000522.1:0-1666 GCF_003997405.1 Mesorhizobium sp. M2A.F.Ca.ET.042.01.1.1 | reverse complement strand
CCCTCCTGTCATCCGCCGATAGATCGGCTGATTGACGCCATGGGTTTGCCCGGGTTTTCGTGGCCAACTTGTCCGCAGGCCAATTCTTCCGGGGCCGGTTACGACCCGTACGAGGCCTGCCCGCAGGGATGGACGCCTTACGCTCCGGCCGGCGACCGGCCGGGACAGGGTCAAGCCAGCATGTGCCGAATCGCGGCCGGCGATCTCGGTCAGCTTGTCAGCTTTGGAGGGCGGCATGGTCAGGTTGATGGAAGCCTGACGGGGACCATCCAGATCGGCGACCGCACCGTGCCGGTCCAGCTTACTCATGTCTCCAGCGGAGCACATAACGATCAAACGACCACCTATTACAACATTCAACGCCCGCACCGCGCGAAGCCTTACTACATCGATTACGACGACGCGAACGGGCTGCGGCAGCGCACCTGGTTCAACCTTAGCAGACCATAAGCTTGAGTCACCCCGACTGGCTAAATTAGTTACACGAAAAGAGGCAGTTACCCCGATGAAAAGCGTCAACAGGTTCACCATTCATGGCAATGTGGGGTCGGTCGCGCCCTTCGACAAAAGCACGAGGGTCAACATTGCCACCAACCGCAATTGGCGCGACGAACAGGGCCATGCCAAGGAAGCCACGGATTGGGTCCAGGTCACGATATTGGAGGAGAAGCAAGCCGCATGGGTGGCAGAGAACGCCAAGCCCGGCGATGTCGTGTTCGTCGAAGGCCGCATCAGCAACAACTCCTTCAAACGCAACGGTGAGACGGTCTATACGACGGACTTAATCGCCTCCACCTTCAATGTTTTTCCGAAGCCGTGATCATGTTCAATGCGGGGGCGCTTATTTTGGCGGCGGCATCCGGAACATTGGTCGGCATAGGCGGCACGCTCGCTCTTTATCCCACACATGACCAGCTCTCCGCGGCGATTGCGTCCGAGCCGGCGCTGTGTGCGAAGCTGGCCGCGGCCGGCCTTGAGATTCCATCGCCTGCCGAGGCTCTGGAAGCTTTCCGGCGAGCAAAGAACACCGGTCAAGCGACGCTGCGGCTGGGAGAGTGCTCGAAGAATGCGGTGGGACCGGGCGTGCAATGCACCGTGAAGTACAAGCTTCGCACTTCCTGGAAAGACGAAGGCGACGGCGTGGTCGCCTTCTCCAGGGGACCTGATGGCTGGCAAGCGGTACAGCTTCAATGATTGTCTGCTTGCGAAGCTTTGGTTTCGGCCCGGCTCCGCGGTCTGTCTTGCACACCGTCGAAACCCCTTCCTACAGTGATCACCTCGCTAGCGGCACCGGGCCTCTTTGACGCGCAATCCGGTCCATAGAGGGATCTTCTTTTGCGTCTCCGCAATTCCCATGCCCAAAGAGCCAGAGCCGGAGCGCGCCCTCAATAGCGCCGTAGGGACGGCGGAGGCCGGAGATGATGGCCCGCTGGCGATTCCGGCTCTATAGAAGCCGTCCGCGCCTAACGCGGGCTCGGTTCGCGGCGCTCACTTGTGCGGGGTGCAATAGACGCCTTGGGATGCCAGAAGGACGGCGCCGCCTTTCAATTCCGTCAGCGCGCCGACCCAGGCGTCGGAATAGGTACGACTGGCGTCCACCGCCGTCAGCCAGATGACGCGATTGTCGGCAAGCTCCACCTTAACCTCGCTTTGCAGAGGGCTTGCC
>NZ_RZRX01000521.1:0-1669 GCF_003997405.1 Mesorhizobium sp. M2A.F.Ca.ET.042.01.1.1 | reverse complement strand
TCTCCACCGGCTAAAGCCACGGCCGGGCTACATCCATGCGGCGCGCCCGCTCGACGTCTGCCAGATCGATCACACGCCGACCGATATCAACTTCGTCGAGGTCATCGACGGCGATGGAACCTTTGTAGGACGTGCCTACCTGACGATTGTCACCGACGTGGCGACGCGCTGTATCCTCGGCTTCTGCCTAACCCTCGAAAAGCCGTCGACGTTGTCGGTCGCGCTCTGCCTCGCCCAGGCCATGTGTCCCAAGGAGACGTGGTTGGCCGCGCGCGACATCGAGGACGGGTGGCCGATGTTCGGCCGACCTCGTTCGCTCGTCACCGACTCCGCCAAAGAGTTCAAGGGCCATGCTTTCCAGCAGGGGTGCGACGATTACGGTATTCGGATCCGCCGTCGGGATCGCGGCCGCGTCCATCAGGGCGGCGTGGTCGAAAGACTGCTTGGGAAGCTCAACGCCATGCTGGCAACGCAGCCCGGCTCGACGGGCCGATCCGTGGCGGACCGCGACCACTATCCTGCGGAGCGGCTAGCGCGTCTCAGCTTCGCCGATCTCGAGCGATGCGTCGCGCTCGCGGTGATCGACCACAACCTGCAGCAAAACGCGAGGACCCTGAAGGTGCCGGCGTCAGAATGGCACCGACGGGCGCACGATCTTGCGCACTTCGACGATGATGCCGTGCGGGTCCTGCTGGCGTTCATGCCCGGAGCGGAGCGGCGCATCTCACCGCAGGGCGTCAGCATGTTCGGGCTCGACTATTATTCATCCTGGCTGGGCGAGCTTGTTCCGCAGCGAGATCGGCTGGGCAAGCTCGAGCTTCGATACGACCCGCGCGACATCAGCCACATCTATGCCCGCGATCCCGAAACCAGGGAGTTTCGCTCTGTGGAGCGGCGTGACGGCATGCTTGCTCCGATGACGTTGTGGGAGCACGAGGCCGACCGGCTGCGGCGCCGCGCCGCAAACGCGCGCACGGATGTCGAGAAGGTAAAGCTGCGCCGGCGGATCGCGGAGATTGCCGGCCGACCGAAGCCATCGAAGGCCGAACTGCGCAATGCCGTTCGCAAATCTCACGCCGCTGACGCGCCCAAGCCCTATCACACGATGCGGCCGGCGACGCCCGAGCCTGCCGATCATCCCGCTCGCCCGAAGCGCCGCCTGCCGGTGGAGGATTGGTGACGTGGCGGACCATCTATTCGATCACGTTCGCGCGCAGCTCGCCGGCAGCCCGCAAGAGCGGATCGCCTATATTCAGGCGTCGCGATGGATCGGACACCAGGTGGCGGTCACGGCGCATGAACGCCTTGCCGAGCTTCTGTCGCGGCCGCCATCGTTGCGGACCCGAGGCCTGATGCTCGTCGGACCCTATGCCAACGGCAAGACGATGATCGCCGAACGGTTCGCCGTCGGGCATTTGAGAACAGCCGAGCAGCAGCGAGTGTGGGTGGTGCAGACGCGCGAAGGCGCAGGGCTCGCCCATTTCTACGGGTGTATCCTGCAGGCGTTACGCGCGCCGACCGGCGGCAGCCGGGACGTCGGCCGCAAGGCCGAACAGGTCGATCATCTGCTCGACAGGCTGAAGCCCAGGATCCTGATCTTCGATGAGTTCCACAATGCTTTGCGCGGCCGGGCGCGCGACGTCGAGGCCGTGCTTGCCTTCCTTCGGAG
>NZ_RZRX01000520.1:0-1679 GCF_003997405.1 Mesorhizobium sp. M2A.F.Ca.ET.042.01.1.1 | reverse complement strand
CTACCAGACAGCGCGTATTGCCGCGCTGTCGATTCGCGGTTGTTCTCCACCTGCGAGGTGCTCGACTGGCGCAGGTAGACGATGGCTTGCCGCGCTAGGTGACTGGCGGTGATCTTGCTGTGTTCAGTCATGATCCGCCTCCCTGGCCATGAGCATGCGCGCGATCATCAGGGCGAGCTGACGCAGAGCCGTCGCCCGCGCCTCGGCGTCCAGCCTTTCCCAGGCGGGCGGGTCGGGCCGCCGCTCGCTTTCTTCGTCGGGGAAGGTCAGCTTCAATTGTCGTTGCATGCCGCGCCTCCTTGTCGTCGGGCGGCGACTCGCCGCGCCGCTCAAGGAGACGTCGGCCACAAGGCGCAGATGCAGAAGGTCTGCAAGCCGCCCAATGGCCCCATGATTGGCCGGCGTCCCGGTGCAATCGCCATCCCCGGCGCCAAGATCCGTCCATGCCACGGGAATGTGGGTCCGGCTGCCGTCTGGCAATTCCAGCAGCAGCACTGGTTCGCCGCGCAGCTTGATCCGGCCAAATACAACCAGCGCCCGCCCTGCAAAGGCATGGCCAGCGCGGGTGATCGTCACCGATGCCGGAAGATCCTGGTGACGGGCAGTCTGAAGATGTTTCCTTCGGGAGTCTCGATCATGATTGGGTCCTCCGGTTTGTCGAACACCGAGTCGGTGATCCGCGCCTGATCAGCTTGATCCGGCGCTGGTTGAAAGCGGGTGTCTTGGAAGACGGAGCGGTGCATCCGAGCGAACAAGGAACGCCACAAGGCGGATCGATCAGTGTGCTTTTGAGCAACCTCTACCTTCATTACGTTCTCGACCTCTGGTTCGAACGCGTGGTGAAGGGCCGGTTGCGGGGCGAAGCCCGACTGGTGCGCTATATCGACGACTTTGTGATCTGCTTCCAATATCGATCGGACGCCATCCGCGTACAGGAGGCCTTGCGTCTTCGGTTGGGGAAGTTCGGCCTCACTCTAGAGCCGACTAAGACCAAGTTGGTCGAGTTTGGTCGGTTCGCGCAAAGACACGCGGGCAAACGCGGCAGAAACCGCCCGGAAACAATCTACTTTCTGGGTCTAACGCTGTACTGCACGCGTAACCGAAAAGGCAACTTCAAGGTGGGGATGCGCACCGAGAAATCTCGGCTAAAGCGTAGCCTTCTGTCTCTGCAGGAGCTGATGCGGCGAATACGGCATTACAAGATCAGTGATCAGGTTGCGGAAATAAACCGCGTCCTGCGCGGCCACTATGCCTATTACGGCGTTGCCGGAAATCTCCGGTCGCTGATCAAGGTGTACCAGGTCGTGGAGCGTTACTGGCGCAGAATGCTGTGCAGCCGCAGCCGTGATGGCGGTCGCCTCAGTTGGGGCACTTTCAACCAGATCAAAGAACGGAACCCGCTACTGCGACCCAAACTGCGGCTCCCACATAGGGACCTGCAGGCACTCGCGGTGCTGTGAACCAACTGCCGAAGAGCGTGGTGCGGGAAAGCCGCACGCCACGTTCTGTGGGAACCGGGGGCGGGTGACTGCCTCCGGTGACCCGGTGGGCGGCGCCGTGAGGCGTCCCCCTATCCCGATCAATGCTGACTATATCGATCAAGACATAGCCGGCACACCTGCGCGATGGTCGTTCTGCAAGCGACCGGGGACATCCGGAAGGTGTCGCTGTGGCTGGGC